>NZ_CP150668.1:2550000-2693168 GCF_038024095.1 Polaribacter tangerinus
GGTGAATTATTATTTAAAGAAAATGTTTCATTAACTACTGATAATAGAGGATTTAAATACGGTGACGGTATTTTTGAAACTATCAAAGTAATTAACAAAAAAATTATTTTCTGGGAAGATCACTATTTTAGATTAATGGCTTCTATGCGAATGTTGCGAATGAAAATTCCGATGGAGTTTACTTTAGAGTTTTTACAAGAAGAAATTTTGAAAACTATAGCTGTTTCTGATACTGGATCTAGTTACAGAGTTCGTTTAAATGTTTTTAGAAAGGATGGTGGTTTTTATACACCTACCACAAACGAAGTGTCTTATTTAATTGATGTATCTCTCGATAGCTTCACAACAAAAGAGACATATGAAATAGACGTTTTTAAGGATTTTTACAATTATTCTGGTCTTTTGTCTACAATTAAAACCAACAATAGACTTATTAATACCTTAGCAAGTATTTATGCAAAAGAAAATGATTTAGACAATTGTGTTTTAGTAAATGAGCGAAAAGGTGCCGTAGAAGTTACCAATGGAAATTTATTTATTTTAAAAGGTTTTACAGTTAAAACACCTAGTTTATCTGAAGGTTGTATAAAGGGTATTGTGAGAGCAAAGGTGATAGAAATTTTAAATAAGAATAAAGAGTATACAATAGAAGAAACTACTATTTCTCCTTTTGAAATTCAAAAAGCAGATGAAGTTTTTATTACCAATGCAATTATGGGAATTCAACCTGTAACAAAATATAAGAAAAAGAAATTTAAAACAGATTTAGGTAAAAAATTACACGCTAGTCTTAGAGTATTACAAATTGCAGGAAATTAATTGAGGTTAAAATCTTTTGGTGCATTAGACCATAATTTATAGTCTCCTCCTTTTTGTAGTAGTTTGTTTTTCCATAAATTATCTTCTTTAATAGCAAGTATGTTTTTAAAATCGTTTTCAGAGAGAAACCAAGATTTATTTTGAAGTTCTTCTATTAGTTGATTTTTATTCCAACCAGAATATCCCAAGAAAAACCTAATTTCATTTTCACTTAGTATTTTTTTGTTCAATAACTCTTTTAATTCTTTGAAATTTCCACCCCAAAAAATGCCGTTGGATACCTCTATACTATTTGGAATCAAATGCGGAACTCTATGTATAAAATATAAATTATCTTGCTCTACAGGACCACCTTGATATATTTTTAAATCACAGTCTATTTCAGGTAATAGATCGCATAGAAGATAATCTAATGGCTTATTTAAAATAAAACCTACAGCATTATTATTAGTAAACTCGGTTAATAGAATTATTGCTCTATTAAAGGCATCATCATTTAATATTGCTGGTTCGGCTACGAGTAATTTTCCTTTTTTTATTTTTTCAGAAGGCATAGATGGTTTTTATCACTAAGATAAGAAAATAAAGTATAAAAAAAACTCTCTTTAAAAAAGAGAGTTTTTATGTTATCTAAAAACAGTGTTCTTAGTTTACAGCATCGCTTAAACCAGCACCTGCTTTAAATTTTGCTACATTTTTAGCAGCAATTTGGATAGTTTTTCCAGTTTGTGGATTTCTACCACTTCTTGCTGCTCTGTTAGATACAGAAAAAGTTCCAAAACCTACTAAAGCAACCTTTTCACCTTTCTTTAAAGAAGAAGTTACGTTACCTGTAAAAGACTCTAATGCTGCTTTAGCTGCTACTTTAGAAATTCCTGCGTCAGCAGCCATTGCATCGATTAAATCTGATTTGTTCATAATGATAATTTTTAAATTGTTTAATAAAATTTTTTTTCACGTTAAAACGCTTAACAAATATAGACGGATTGTGGGTTTACGCAAATTACAGTACTAAAAAAGTGGCTTTTTGTTGATAAAAGATAGTCAATTGTTAATAAACCTCACTTTGAAAATCAAAAAACTCTAAAATCCTTGTAGTTAAAGGCTTTACATCATTGTTGCATTTTCATAAAACTGAAATCCGTTTAGCAGACTTTTTGCATCCATTTTTTTCTTTCCAGAAAGTTTGATTTCATCAATAATGATATACCCTTTATTTACAGCAACTTTCATTTCTTTTTTTGAAGTTATTATTTTACCAATTGGTAAATTATGCTCTTCTTGTTGTTTTTTTACTGAATAAATTTTTACACTAATTTCTTCGTTATTATTTTTTAGTATTGTCCATGCACAAGGAAAAGGGTTTAGACCTCGAATTTTGTTATAGATAGTATCTAAATTTTGAAACCAATCTATTTTTGTATTTTCTGTATGAAGTTTAGGGGCTATTTTTTCTTCTTTAAGAGGTTGGTGTATCGTTTTTACATTTCCCTCAGAAATCAACCTTACTGTTTTTGCCACAAGTTTTGCACCAATTAGCATTAATTTGTCGTGAAGACTCCCCACTGTTTCTGTTTCACTTATAGTAGTTCTTTCTTGGAGGATTATGGCACCAGTATCAATCTTTTCATCAATAAAAAAAGTAGAGACACCTGTTGTTTTTTCGCCATTAATAATTGCCCAATGAATTGGTGCGGCTCCTCTGTAATCGGGTAATAAAGAGGCGTGTAAATTAAATGAACCAAGTTCTGGTAGCTGCCAAACTATTTTAGGTAACATTCTAAAAGCAACTACTATTTGTAAATTTCCATTTAAAGCCTTTAACTTTTTATTAAAGTCTATATCTTTTAAATTACGAGGCTGTAATATTGGTAGGTTTTTAGTTTTCGCATACTTTTTTACGGCAGATTCATTTATTTTTCTGCCTCTTCCTGCAGGCTTATCTGGTGCAGTTACCACGCCAACTACAGTATAGTTATTTTCTATTAGATGGCTTAGTATGCTTACTGCAAAATCTGGTGTTCCCATAAAGACTATGCGGATATCTCTCATAATTTTTATTTTATTTTGTACTTATTTTGATTATTAATATAAATTTTGTCTTCTATTAGTAAAGATTGTAAATGATGTAAAAGATCTTCTTCAGATAAGTTAAGACGATTGCCAATTTCTTTGGAGGTTAGATTGTCTTTTTCTTGCAAAAGTTGAAGAATTAAAAAAGCTAAATTTTTAGTATTCTTTTTTTTCTTTTGAATACATACAGAACAGATTCCACAATAGTGAGTACTCTTTTCATTAAAATAGCTTAGCAATTGTATACTTTTACATGTTGTATTATTTTTTACGTAAGATAATAAATCGATAGCTTTTTGTTCTTTTTGCTTCAAAAATTGTTTTATTTCCCTACCAAATCTGTTAATAGTTTTGTCGTCTTCTCTTGGTATTAGAAAATAGATAGAAGTATCTGTAGCAATTGGGGTATATTCTATAAGTTGTTGGTTTTGTAATTGTTCTAATAATTGATGAACTTTTTGAGAGGTAATACCCGCTTTTTTTCCTATGAAGAAAGGATCTATTTTAACTTCATTTTCAAAAAGACCACCATAAGTTCTTAATAAGATATTTAGGAAGTTCTTAATTTCTGATTGACTTTGTGGGTAATTAAGAATTACTTTGTGGTTTGCAACAACTCGAATTTTCGCTTTTTTATTAAAAGAATTATCAAGTGCAATTATTCCGTAATTGTTTAATATTTTTAAAACAGTTTCAGTTTTTTGAATTGAGAAATTATATTTTCTGCAGAATTCTAAAAAATTAAAATCGAAAGAACTTTCTAACAATTCTCCGTTGGCTATTTGAAAATGTTGATATAGTTTTTTGTGAATCTCTTTAATGGTATTAAGTGATGGTATTGCGTTTTGAAGTTGCTCTTTAAATAATCTAATATCATTATCATTATACAATAATACACCAAAAGATTTTTTATTGTTTCTACCAGCTCTGCCTGTTTCTTGTACATAGTTTTCTAAACTTTGAGGCATGTTATAATGTATTACTAAGCCTACATTTGCTTTATCTATTCCCATACCAAAAGCATTGGTGGTAACTATAATTGGCTTTTTTTCAGACAACCAGTTTTTAAAGGCTATGTTTTTTTCTTTAGAGGATAAACCACCATGGTAATAGGAAGCATTAAATTTGTTTGCTTGCAAAAAATTAGCTATTTCTACTGTTTTTTTTCTTGTATTTACATAAACAATTGCTGGAACTTTTGTTTTTGTAAAAATTTGAATTAAACGTTCTAGTTTGTCTTCTATCTTAAAAACTTGGTATGCTAGATTTTCTCTAAAAAAAGATTTTTTGAAAATTACAGGTTTTTTAAGTTCAAGATTAATAGCAATATCTTCTAATACTTTTTTATTGGCAGTGGCTGTAAGAGCAATAAAGGGTGCAGAAGGTGAAAGTTCCTTTAATATTTTAATTTTTCTGTATGATGGTCTAAAATCATTACCCCATTCCGAAATACAATGTGCTTCGTCTATGGCAACTAATGAAACATTAAGTTCTTTTATTTTTTGTTGAATTAAATCAGACTGAAGTCTTTCGGGAGAAATGTACAAGAATTTGTAATGACCATATTTTATGTTATCGAATAAAGATATTATTTCGTCTTGTGAAGTGCCAGAGGCAATTGTAGTTGCTTTAATGTTTAGTTTTTTTAGGCTATTAACCTGGTCTTGCATCAATGCAATTAAGGGAGAAATTACAATACAAACTCCTTCTTTTGCAAGGGCAGAAACCTGAAAGCAAATAGATTTTCCTCCTCCGGTTGGCAATAAAGCTATCGTATCATTACCTTCTAAAACAGTATTAATAATTTCTTTTTGTGGCTTTCTAAATGAGCTATATCCCCAATATTTTTCTAATATGTTTTCGATAGAAATCATATTTTTAAAGAAAGTGTATTTAAAATAAAATCTGTTCTTTTATCAATACTTCCAAAAGGAACGTTTATTACATTGTAACCTAGTTTAGAGTAAGTTTTTGTTAGAAAAGTATCAATTTTAACAGTTTCTTCAAAAGTTTCATATCTTTCATTATCAGTGGTATGAATTTCTTTCCATGGAGAAAAGTGAAAAATTTTTGTGTATTTATACTGTTTACTTTTTTCTGTAAAAGTTTTTGGGTAACTGGTATTAAAGTAATCCATGTAAGCATGAACATCTGGAATTCCCCTATCAAAAAAAACAATATTAATTTTTTTCTTTGAAGCTTCCTTGTATTGTTTTACTCTTCCTTCTAACAGCATTTCACTAAATAGCAATGGTTTTTCTAAAAACAGTTGATCTATACCATTTGATTTTGCTTCAAGTATTACTTCTCTAGAAACTTCTGGCATACAGCAATAGTTTCTATTTTCCAGTTCATTTAAAACAGATGTTTTCCCGGTACCAGGACCTCCAATAAGAACAATTTTTTCTTGCATTTCACAAAAATAAATCATTCCCTTTATAAAACTAATTTTTAATGTAATTTTGTCACTTTAAATATATTTAAATTTAAAGAGTAATTTTCTAATACCGATGAGTAATAAAGAAGAATTTTATAAAAAATTAGAAGCTCAGTTAAACGATACTTCTGTTTTTCCGACAGATTATTTGTATAAATTTATCGTACCCTCTAAAGGAAATCAAGTAACAGAAGTAGCCGATATTTTTAACAACACTGGTGCTGTTATTTCAACAAAAAAATCAAAAACAGGAAAATATGTAAGTGTTTCTATCGTTTTAAAAGTAAAAAATTCTAAAGAAGTAATTTCTTATTATTTAAAGGCAGAGAAAATAGACGGAATTATTTCCTTATAACTTTACATTATGAAAACAAAATTACTTTATATTTTTTTATTCTTTTTAGTTTTTAATTTGAAAGCTCAGAATGATCATAAAACTTTGGTGGTTATTAATGGTGAAAAAATTTCAGTATCAGATTTTAAACGTGTTTATGAAAAAAATTTAGATGCAATTGAAACGAATGAATCTAAAGACGTTTCTAAAAATTTAGACTTATTTATAAATTATAAATTAAAAGTAGCCGAGGCGTATGATTTAAAATTAGATACATTGCCTTCTTACATTAATGAAATTGAGAATCATAAAAATCAGCTTTCAGCACCATATTTAAAAGATACTTCTTTTATAGCGCCATTGCTAAAAGATATCTATTTTAGAACAAAAAACAGAATAAAGGTAAAACACATATTACTTCGCCTTCCT
The DNA here is from genome assembly GCF_038024095.1 of Polaribacter tangerinus. Lineage (NCBI taxonomy): Bacteria > Pseudomonadati > Bacteroidota > Flavobacteriia > Flavobacteriales > Flavobacteriaceae > Polaribacter > Polaribacter tangerinus. The sequence continues at coordinate 2,556,093 of NZ_CP150668.1, forward strand.
GTAACAGCTACACCAAAGGATACTTTGGCGACCTACAATAAAATTTTAGCACTAAGAGATACAATCTTAAAAGGAAAGAGTTTTGAAGAAGTCGCAGTGGCATATTCCGAAGATTTATCGGCACAAGATGATAAAGAAACTGGCAGAATTGGCAATAAGGGGAACTTAGGTTTTTTTGATGCTTTTAAGATGGTTGCTCCTTTTGAAGATGCTGCTTACCAAACTAAAGTAGGAGAAATATCTCTACCTTTTCGTACAAATTTTGGGTATCATATTTTAAAGGTAGATGCTATAAAACCCTCAAAGGGAGAAGTTGAAGCAGCACATATTTTAATACGAGATACCACTAATGTTGGTAAAAGAAAAATAGATACTATTTACAATCTATTAGTAAACAAGGAACCTTTTTCAAATTTAGTAAGTAAATATTCAGAAGATCCTGGGTCAAAAGTAAATGGTGGAAGTTTAGGGAAATTTTCGGAAGGTAGAATGGTTAAAGCCTTTAATGATCAGGTTTTTAACCTGCAAAACGAGGGTGACTTTTCCAAACCGTTTAAAACAAGATTTGGGTGGCACATAGTAAAGCTTACAAAAAAATATCCAATAAGAACTTTTGAAGAAATGGAGAGTGAGCTTAGAAATAAGGTAAAAAGAAGTGCACGAATGTTACTTTCTGAAAAAGCAGTTTTAGATAAACTAAAAAAAATGTATGTTATTACAGAGAGTGAGAGCGCAAAAAAAATATTAAATAAAAAAAATATAAGAGATTTAAAAAGAGACTCTTTACAACAAACTTTATTTACCATACAAAACAAAGAAGTACTACAATATTTATTTGTAGATTACAATAAAAACAGACGACATAAACCTATTTTTGTTCTTTATGAAGAATTTTTGAATAAAGAAATACTAAACTATTACAAAGAAAATTTAGCACTTTCAGAACCTGACTATGCAAATACTTTAAAAGAGTATCAAGACGGTTTGTTATTATTTGAATTGATGCAACAGAAAATTTGGAATAAATCTGCAGAAGATAATAATGGATTGGAAAAATACTATAATGACAATAAAAAGAAATATTTACACAAAGAATTAGACGAAATAAAAGGAAAAGTAATGAATGATTACCAAGAATTCTTGGAACAAGAATGGGTGGCAGAATTACGAAAAAAGAATGTTGTTCAGATACAAAAAAGGCAACTAAAAAAATTAATTAAATACTACCAAAATAATAAATGAGACTTTTAGGTATTACTTGCTTTTTTTTCATTTTATTGACTTCTTGTGACTATATAACGCTAAAAGAAAAGCAAGAAAGTGTATCTGAAATTATAGCCATTGTTAATACTCAAAAGCTTTTTAAAAAGGATTTAAAAGGTATTTTACCAAATAATATATCTAAAGAAGATAGCCTGGTTTTAGTTAAAAATTATATTAAAGATTGGGCTGTTAAACAATTACTTTTAGAAAAAGCTACAACAAATAACTCATCTGAATCTATAGAAACTATAGAGCAGTTGGTAAATGATTATAGAGAAAGTTTGTTAATTAATAATTACAAAGAAGAGCTAATAAAGCAAAAGTTAGATACCGTAATTTTAGAGGAAGAGATAGAAGATTATTATCAATTTAATAAAGAAAATTTTAAGTTAAATGAAATTTTAATAAAAGCTAGATATCTACATTTTAATAATGAAGTTAAAGATAAGGATGAAATTATAACCTTATTTAAATCTGACAATATTGATGATTTAGAAACTCTAGAGAAACAACAATTAAGTTTTAAAAAGTACCATTTAAATGATTCTATTTGGATGCGAATGGATAAGATTTTGTTAAAACTACCATTTTCGGAAGAAAATCTGTTAAAAAAAACAAAATTCATTCAAAAACAAGACTCATTAGGTTTATATTTGGTGGCTATAAAAGATGTTTTGGAAAGAAACGAAATAGCTCCATTAAGCTATATAAAACCAACCATAAAACAAATGATTTTACACAAGCGTAAAATCGAACTAATAAGAGAAATCGAAAAAATATTAATTAAAGATGCCACAGAAAACAACAACTTTAAACATTACTAAATTACTTTTTACAATCGGTATTTTACTTTATAATGCTTTAGAAGTAAATGCTCAAAAGATAAAAGTAGATGGTGTAGCAGTTGTAATTGGAAAAAACATTGTTTTAGACTCCGATATTGCTAAGTTTAAAAAAGAAATTGAGTTAAGAAGTGAGGGAAAAGTAACCATTTCTGATTGTGAAATGTTAGAAGAGTTAATGCAACAAAAGCTTCTTTCTCATCATGCGGTGGTAGATAGTGTTACGGTTTCAGACGCTGAAGTTTCGAGTAATGTAGACAGAAGTATTCAATATTTCACCCAACAATACGGTAGTTTAGACAAAGTAATTAACGCTTATGGTTTTAACGATTTAGACGATTTAAGATCTGAGCTTTACAATGTTCAAAAAGAAAATATTTTAGTAGAAAAAGAGCAATTAAAAGTAACAGAAAAAGTAGATGTTACGCCAGAAGAAGTACGCTTGTATTATAATGGCTTAAAAGAAAAGGGCGAGCTACCAGAATTTCCAGCAGAAATAGAATTGGCGCAGTTGGTTATGAATGCAAGTCCTACCAAGCAAGAAAATGATAAAATAATTGCAAAATTAAATGCGCTTAGGCAAGAAATTATTGATGGTGCAAGTTTTAGAATGAAGGCAATTATAAACTCTAAAGATCCGGGTGTTGTAGAAAACGGTGGAAAGTATCCTGTAACTAAAGAGTCAAATTTTATTAAAGAATTTAAAGAAATGGCTTTTACGCTAGATGTTGGTCAAGTTTCGGAACCATTTAAATCAGATTTTGGTTACCATATAATGCAATTACACCAAATTAAAGGAAATACTAGGATTGCATCACACATTTTAATGCAACCAGAAATACCAGAATCTCGACTAACAGAAATTAGACTAAAAGTAGAGGAAATTAAAAGAGATATTGAACAAGGAAAACTTACATTTGAAGAAGCTGTAGAAAAATATTCAGATGATAAAGACACTAAAAACAGCGGTGGTTTAATTATCAATCAAAATACAGGTGAGTCTAAATTGAATTTAATAGGTTTAGATCCTGCATTTTACGCTAGAGTTAATGATTTAAAAAAAGGAGAGTTTACCGATGTTTTTTATGATGAATCTCGAGGAGGAGAAAAAATGTATAAGTTCCTTTTAATGAAAGATAGAACAGATACTCATACGGCAGATTTAGTAGAAGACTATGTTAAAATACAAGAACTTGCTCTGTTAAAAAAGAAGGAAGAAGTAATAGAAAAATGGGCAAAAGACAAAATTAAGGATACCTATATTAAATTAGGAGAAGATTACAAGAAGTGTACTTTTAGCAAAAATTGGAAAAAAGAAACTATTCGATAAAATGTCAGACGTAGCAGCAGTTAAAGATTTAATTCATAAATATAAGGTTTTACAAGACGAGATTGGTAAAGTAATTATCGGTCAAAAAGAAGCAGTAAACTTTACGTTGTTATCTATTTTTTGTGGTGGACATTCTTTATTGATTGGTGTACCAGGATTGGCAAAAACACTACTTGTTAATACCATATCTGATGTTTTAGGACTTAATTTTAAAAGAATTCAGTTTACGCCAGACTTAATGCCTTCAGATATTTTAGGAAGCGAAATACTAGATCAAAACAGACAATTTACGTTCGTAAAAGGACCTATTTTTTCTAATATTGTTTTAGCAGATGAAATAAATAGAACTCCACCAAAAACACAAGCTGCGCTTTTAGAAGCAATGCAAGAAAAATCTGTAACTGTTGCAGGAAATCATTACAAATTGGCTTTGCCTTTTTTTGTTTTAGCCACACAAAACCCAATAGAACAAGAAGGAACTTACCCTTTACCAGAAGCTCAGTTAGATAGATTTATGTTTTCTATAAACCTAGAATATCCTAGTTTTAGAGAAGAAGTGGCCGTGGTAAAAAATACAACTTCTTCTATTAAGCAAAAAATACAATCTGTGTATAATGGAGAAGAAATTATTGCTATTCAACAATTGATTCGTAAAATTCCTGTGGCAGACAACGTTATAGAGTATGCTGTTCGTATTGTTGGTAAAACCAGGCCAAAATCTGAAGAGGCAACAGAAATGGTGAAGAGTTACTTAGATTGGGGAGCAGGTCCTAGAGCATCTCAAAATTTAATTTTAGCTGCAAAAGCTCATGCTGCAGTAAATGGTAAATATTCTCCTGATATAGAAGATGTACAAGCGGTAGCTGTACCTATTTTATCACATAGAATTGTAAAAAATTACAAGGCAGAAGCAGAAGGTATTACCATAGCAAATATTATAGCTTCTTTACTATAAATTATTCTTCTATTATATTTTCAAAAAAGCTAAACACATTTCCACCATATCTCTTGTCGTAGCTATGATATTTATGGTTGGATAAATCGGTATGTTTAGAGTGCTCGATTATTAGAACACCCTCTTTATTAAGCAAATTCCTTTCAAAAACAATATCTGCAATTTTAAGAAATTGTTCTTCGCTAAAATCATAGGGAGGATCTGCAAATATTACATCAGATTTTAGGGATGTTTTTTCTATAAATTTATATACATCACTTTTTACAGCCTGAATATTTAATGCCAGTTTTTTTGCTGTTTCGTTTATAAATTTTATGCAACCAAAATGGGCATCAATTGCATAAATTTCTTTAGTTCCTCTCGAGGCGAATTCATAGCTAATATTTCCGGTTCCAGCAAATAAATCAATAACACTAATTCCGTCAAAATAGAAAGTGTTATTTAAGATATTAAATAAAGATTCTTTTGCCATATCTGTAGTTGGTCGAACAGGCAAGTTTTTTGGAGCACTTAATCGTCTCGATTTTAATTTTCCAGAAATTATTCTCATGAGCCTAATAAAATATAATTGGTGTGCTTTGGGGTTTTTAAGTCATTAAAAATAGCATTGTCGCTCTCTAAAAAGTAAATATTTTTAATGTATTTGTAGGTAATATTATACGTGTCAGAATCTAAAGATATATCACCCATCAGGTAAAGTGAAAATAAAGTTGTATCTAGTTTAAGTTGCTCTGCAACAAATAAAATATAGTAAATAAAGTCTTCTTTTGAGCTATAAAAAAAACTATTAGAAAGAAGAAGTTTTTTAGCATCTAAAACTACAATATCTAAGCTGTTTTTAGTAACGTTTACATACATTGTTTTCTCGTTACTTCTATTAATGGCAACTATTTTTTCTATAAGAACTGTTGTATGATGTTTGTATTCGAAAGAGCCAAAATTTTGAAAAAGATAGTTGTTTATATTTACATATGGTATATAAACATTTTTGGCATTAAAATTTGCTAAACTGTCGTAAGTAATAAAGTCTGTAGTTAATGTTTTTACGTTATACTTTAAGTAACTTTCCAACTTTTCTTCATCAAAAAAAAGGTTAGGGACAATGGTAGATAGGTTATTTTGATGAATAACAGTAACTGACAAAAAATCTCCTTGTAAGTGAATATCTGTCTTAAAAATTTCTTTTATTTTTTCTAAAAGAGAAGAAGGCGTATTTTGTGTTTCTTCAAACTGATACTCACAGAAATACACTGTTTTTTTTTGAGAATTATTATAAATGGAAAAAGAAAATCCATCCAAATTAAATTGGATGGATAATTCATTTTCTTTTAAATTCTTAAAAGATATGTTACTATTCTTTTTTATCAATTTGTTTGTCATAAGAAGGTGGCCAATTTCCACCAGTTGTTACTTCGTCTAAAGAACCCACAGAAACAAACTCTCCTTTAATTTGATCGGTTCTTATATCCTCTAATTCTTGCTTAACAAGAGACTCGTTCATTCCTTTTAAAATATCTTTTTTATGAGCTCTAGCTCTAAAAGTAGGAACTACTAAACCTGGTACTTTTTCTACAGTACCAATTTCTAATTCAAATTCTTTGCCAGGTACATTTGGTACAGCAAACATATTTTTATAGTCTCTTCCTTCAAAATACTTTAACACAGGCTCGTACCCAATAGTATCGGTAACTCTTTTTTCTACATCTACAATTACACCACCACCTCTGTTTACTTTTTCTACAATAGTTTTTGTGTTTGTAAGTGCTAATTTGGCAGAATCTATAAACTGAATTAAGCCTTGTTTGTTAGTAGTGTATGCACCAGTAACTTCGTAATGTTTTACTTGTGCATCTCTAATAATTTTTAAATTTTCGATAACAGGAGCAAATTTGGCAACTTTATTTTTATTAAAATTAATTGGCTCCATAATTCCGTTGTAAATTTTTGTTCCTAAAAACACGGCTAAAACCAATAGCAACAAAGATGCTACCCATCTAAGTTTTAGTGGTAAATATTTAACTATAACAATAGCTACAATAACTGAACCTAAAGCGGCAGCCAAAATCATTCCTAATAATTCCATTTTTTTGATATATTTTTTTAATACTCTTATCGCAAATCTACAATTTTTTTTCAATGATAAAAATTTTTCTTTACAAATCGATGTATCTTTGATACTTTAATTTATTTATGATAGAAATACCTGCAGATTTTAGTAAGCTACTACGTAAGAAATTCCCTTATCAACCTACCGAAAAACAAGCAAATTTATTGCATTTGCTGAGTAGTTTTATTTTTGATAAAAATAAAAATGCTTTGTTTTTATTAAAAGGGTTTGCAGGAACTGGAAAAACAACTTCTATAAGTGCTTTTGTAAATTCGTTGACTTTTGCAGGTAAAAAAGCTGTGCTTTTAGCGCCAACAGGTAGGGCTGCAAAAGTTATTTCTGTTTATTCTAAAAGACCTGCTTTTACTATTCATAAGAAAATTTATTTTCCCAAAAAACAATCAAATGGTAGTGTTTCTTTTGTTTTACAAAGTAACAAGCATACTAATACTATTTTTATTGTTGATGAGGCTTCTATGATTCCAGATGGTAAGCAACATCAACAATTATTTGATACCAGTTCTTTATTAGACGATTTAATTACTTATGTGTATTCTGGTAAAAATTGTAAATTAATTTTTATTGGCGACACCGCTCAGTTACCACCCGTAAAACTAGATGTTAGTCCTGCCTTAGACCAAGATACACTTACTTATAATTACGACAAGTCAGTTACAGAAATAGAACTTGATGAAGTAATGCGACAGCATGAAAATTCTGGAATTTTAGCCAATGCAACTACTTTGCGTTTTCTTTTAAAAAGTACCAATGAACAATTTAAGTTCGATGTAGATTTTCCGGATATTATAAGACTACAGGATGGTTACGAAATTGAAGATGCAATTGTTAGTGCATATGAAAAAAATGGAGTAGAGGACACCGCCCTCATTGTAAGGTCTAACAAAAGAGCCAACTTATACAATCAGCAAATTAGATATAACATTCGTGGTCAAGAAAATGAAATTTCTGCAGGAGACTATATTATGATTGTAAAAAACAATTATTTTTGGTTACCAGAAACTACTAAAGCTGGTTTTATTGCCAATGGAGATATTTGCGAAGTATTAAAAATTTTTGCTATTAAAGATTTGTATGGTTTTAAGTTTGCCGAAGTAGAAATTCGAATGATTGATTATCCTGAAATGGCCCCTTTTGAAACCGTATTGTTGTTAGACACGTTATCTAGTGAAAGTCCGTCTTTAACCTACGAAGAGTCGAATAAACTATATCAAGCTGTAAGAGAAGATTATGCAAACGAAAAATCGAAATACAAACAGTTTCAAGCCATTAAAAAGAACCCTTACTTTAATGCTTTACAAGTTAAGTTTTCGTATGCAATTACTTGTCACAAATCTCAAGGTGGGCAATGGAAAACTGTTTTTATAGAGCAACCATATTTGCCAGAAGGAGTTTCTAAAGAATATTACAGATGGTTATATACGGCTATTACACGTGCACAAGAAAAACTCTATTTAATAGGTTTTAAAGATGAATTTTTTACAAACTAATTACAAGCTAATGTTATTTTAAGCGATAATTTAAAGAGATACTTCCATAATTTTGTCCTTTAGAATGAAATAATCCTTTAGATTTATTGCTGTTATAATTATATGTATAACCAAAATAAAAGTTTTTTACTGTAAACAAAAATCCGATTTCTAAATGAAATACAAGCGGAACTAATTCTTTAGTAACGTCGCTTTTAGTATTTAGAAAGCTACCTTGAATAGTAGCATCATAAAATTGATATTTTACTGAAGGTTTTACAAAGAAAAAAGATTCTTTTTCTGTATTGTAATTTGTATCATCATTATTTAATCCACTATTAAAAGCAATAGAATTTGCAATTTTTTGAAGTGGTAAAAGTCCAAATCTAGCCAACAAACCCGTATTTAAATTTGTTTTGATAGTTCCAAGTTTAGAGCTGTTTGCCCAAGTAAGATCAAATGAATTTGTGCTATTTTTTAGTAGAAATTTATGATGATTAAAATTTAAATTTAGTCCTGCAGCATTTTTTATTTGATACTTCCAGCCAACACCTTCTTCAAAACCATACATGGTGTGCACAAAATTCTGGAGCTCTTTACCAAACGCGTTTGGCCCAATAACACCTATTTGAAAAGTTGTTTTTAAAGATTGATTGTTTTTGTAAATGTTTAAGGTCGAGTAGTTGGCAGAGAGGTAAGCGGCAAAAGGTCTATCGTGGTTTTCTACAAAGTTAACAATCGGTTTAAATGGCGTGTAAATTTGATGATTTAGTTGCCACTCGATAATTTTTTTTCTAGTGATTTTTTTTTATTTTTTGATAAATATCGATAACTAATAAAAAGACCATTCGAATAGTATCGATCATTTTTTAAAGATGTATACAAGTCGTTTTCAGAAAGAATACTAATTTCTTTACTATTTTTTTTTTGAGAAAAAATTGAAAACGATATCAAACAGCATAAGAACAGAATTTTTTTCATAGATTACAAATATAACAGAACTTGTTTAAAAAGATTCAATTTTATAGCAGTTTAGAAAAAAAGTAATATTTTAGACACAGAAATAGAATGTATGAGTTCCGAAAAAGGATTAACCAAAGAAGATTTTGAAAATCTTACCGATAATAACGAGTTATTATCCCTAATTAAACAGAAAAGTAATCACTATCAAAGTGTATCTAAAACACTTTTATATACCGAAGAATTGAGACTTTTACAGATTGAGTTGGTAAAATTACAACAATGGATTTCTGAACAAAAAAAGCGAGTTGCAATTATTTTTGAAGGTAGAGATGCAGCAGGTAAAGGTGGTAATATTAGACGATTTATGGAGCATATGAATCCGAGATCTAGTCGTTTAGTAGCATTAAATAAACCAACAGAAATAGAGAAGGGGCAATGGTATTTTCAAAGATATATTAAAGAATTACCCAACCCAGGAGAAATTGTTTTTTTTGATAGAAGTTGGTATAATAGAGCAGTTGTAGAGCCAGTTATGGGTTTTTGTACAGAACAACAATACAAAGAGTTTTTAGTGCAGGTGCCAGAGTTTGAACACATGATGTATGAAGATGGTGTTATTATAATTAAGTTTTGGCTTTCCATAACAAAAGATGAACAATTAAAGCGATTTGAGGCACGAAAAGAAGATCCTTTAAAAAGGTGGAAATTTAGTCCGGTAGACAAACAAGGGCAAATGCTTTGGGATAAATATACCCATTACAAATCGGAAATGTTCTCTAAAACCCATACAACATATAGCCCGTGGATAATGATAAAGACCAATGATAAAAAAATAGCTCGTTTAGAAGCAATGAGACATGTTATTTCTCAGTTTGATTATGAAGGGAAAGAACAATCAACTACTATTTTAACTCCAGATCCTAATGTAGTAATGCGTTATTTTAGGTCTAATAAAAATGTAGATTAAACAGGTATGGAAAATAATTTAACAGCCAAAGAAGTATCAAAATTAAATACCAAGAAAGGTTTATTGGCATTGCTCTCTAAAGAACCTTTAAATATAGAAAGAGGCTTAAGATATGTAGATTATCAGAAGAAATTAAAAAAACTTCAGGTAGAGCTTATTCGTTTACAAACTTGGGCAATAGAAAATAATGAACGTATAATTATTGTTTTTCAGGGAAGAGATGCAGCTGGTAAAGGAGGAGCTATAAGAAGACTTACCGAGCGAATTAATCCACGACATATGAGAATTGTTGCCTTGCCAAAGCCAACAAAAGATGAAGAATCTCAATGGTATTTTCAAAGATATGTAGAGCAGTTTCCAAAGGCAGGAGAAATTGTTTTTTTTGATAGAAGTTGGTATAATCGAGCAGTTATTGAACCAGTAAACGGTTTTTGTACTCCAGAGGAATACGATATTTTTATGAATCAGGTGAACAATTTCGAAAACATGATTTTAGAATCTGGTATTCATTTGGTTAAAATTTACATGTCTATTTCAAAAAAAGAACAAGCAAAACGTTTTGCAGACATTAAGAGCAATCCGTTAAAACAATGGAAAATGACTAAATTAGATGAAAAGGCTCAGTTTTTATGGGATCAATATACAGAGTATAAAAATGCAATGTTTAAAAGAACAAATACACCAAATTCACCCTGGAAAATTATTCGAGCAAATAGAAAGACAGAAGCCAGAATTAATGTGATTCAACATGTTTTAAAAAGTATTCCTTACGATAAAAAACTAGAAATATAAATTAGTATTTCTTAATGTTGTTAAATATAAAATAAATTTCTGCAGCTATTTGTTCACTAGTAGTTAGGTACACTTCTTGCCAAAAAGCGGAATCATCTGAATGTTTTGGATCTGTGTAAGGTACATGAAATCGATGTATGGCTTCTGGTACAAAAGGACAATTTTTATCTGCATTATTACAGGTAGTTATAGCAATATATGGCGTGCTGTTTTCTGTGTCATCAAACCGTTTCGAATATCCTAATAGCGTTTTTTTGCAACCAAAATAAGAAATACTGTAAATAGGGTTTTGATGTGAAAAACTTTCTATGTTAAAATCGAAACCAGACTTTTGAAGTGTTTTTAAAGTGTTTCTGTAAAATGAAGTCACTGCAGTTCCGCCCGAAAAACTCCTGATATTTAAATTAAAAAAGTCTGCAGCATAATGGGCCCAAACCTGAGCAAACTGACTTCTTCTAGAATTGTGTGTGCAAATGAAATTAAGATTTACAACTCCATTTTTATGATATTCTTTAGAAATAGTCTCTGCAATTTCACAAAGTAGTGCTTTTCTACTTTCTTCAAGTTTTATTTTTTTTGCACATTTTTTAAAAAAGCTTTCGGTAGAAATTAGAGAAGAAGTAGACATATCTTATTTTTTGAACAAAATTAAGTGCTTATCTTTGAACTTGAATTAAAATAATGTTAAGAATGCGTTTCGAAATCGGAAATAAAGTGGCTGTTTTAGACGATGTTTTAAAAGGAGAGGTAATTGCTATTACCAACAATATAGTAGCTATAAAAACTACAGATGGCATGCATTTTAATTTTAACGAAAAGGAATTGGTCAAAATAGGGGTTTCTCAACACGAGCTTTCTAAATTTTCTGATATAAATAACAGTTTGCTAGATGAGAAGTTGGCTGCTTCTAAAAATCAGCCTAAGAAAAGTCTTTTTAAAAAACAGCAAAAAGAAACTATAATGGAGGTAGATTTGCATATTAATCAATTGGTAAAATCTGTAAAAGGAATGGACAATTATGATATGTTAAACCTTCAATTAGATACTGCAAAAAGTAAAGTAGAATATGCTATTAAGAAAAAAATATCTAAAATTGTTTTTATTCATGGTGTTGGCGAAGGTGTTTTAAAAGGAGAATTGCATGCGTTGTTAAACAAATATCCAATAAAATATTACGATGCTTCATATAAAAAGTACGGTTTGGGAGCTACTGAAGTGTATGTTTTTCAGAACGTAAACTCATAAATTAGACTTATTTTTGCACTATGAAACCGATTTATTTAGACAATGCAGCTACCACTAAAATGGCACCAGAAGTAATTTCTGTAATAAGCAATTCTATGGAGCTCAATTATGGGAACCCTTCCTCTACACATCAATTTGGTAGAAAAGCAAAAACAAGTGTAGAAAAAGCGCGAAAACAAATAGCTGCTCATTTTAATGTTTCTGCACAAGAAATTGTTTTTACTTCTAGTGGTACAGAAGCAGATAATTTAATTTTACATAATGCAGTAAATCATTTAGGAGTTAAACATTTAATAACTTCTAAAATTGAACATCATGCTGTTTTACATACGTGCAAATTTTTAAGTGACACAAAAAATATACGTTTGTCTTATGTAAATATAGATACTTTTGGGAATGTAGATATTTCTCATTTAGAAACCCTTTTACAAAGTTCAGAAGAAAAAACCTTGGTTAGTTTAATGATGATAAACAATGAGATAGGCACACTTTTACCCATAAAAAATGTTGCTGGATTGTGTAAAAAATATGAAGCTTTATTTCATTCAGATACGGTACAAGCCATCGGACATTATCCTATCGATTTACATGACATGGCTATCGATTTTATGGTAGCAAGTGCACATAAGTTTCACGGACCAAAAGGAGTTGGTTTTGCTTTTTTTAGAAAAGGATTTGGAATTTTGCCAATGCTTCATGGAGGAGAACAAGAAAGAGGAGCCCGTTCTAGTACAGAAAATGTTCATGCTATTTTAGGAATGGAGAAAGCGCTAGACATTGCAGTATCTTCTATGGAAAAAGATATGCTGCATTTAAATAACATAAAGCGCTATTTTATTTCTGCCCTTAAAAAATTATCTAATGATATTGATTTTAACGGTAATTCTCATGATTTAGATAATAGTAGCTGCACTATTTTAAACGTTCGTTTTCCTCTAAAGAACTCTATGTTACTGTTCGAACTAGACTTAGCAGGAATTGCAGTTTCCGGCGGTAGTGCTTGCCAAAGTGGTAGCAATAAAGGATCTCATGTATTGTCTGAAATATTACCAGTAAATGAAGCAGATAAAACCTCTGTACGCTTTTCTTTCTCTAAATACACCACCTTACAAGAGATAGATGTTACAGTTAAAAAGTTACAAGAGTTGTTGTAAAATTTGTAAAAAACACAAAAAAAACCGAAACTAATTAGTTTCGGTTTTTTTATGAATTATCTTTTGCCTTTTTGTTGCTTTGCTTGTTGCTCTTGCGCTTGTTTCATAGCTTCGTCTATTCGCTGTCTAAACTTACTTTTTTTCTTTTCTGGACGTTTTTTATTTTCTTCTATTTGAGCATGAATTTTATCTTCGTCGATTACAAAATTTTTAATTGTAAGCATTATTGCAATAGTTAATAAGTTAGAGATAAAATAATATAAACTTAAAGAACTTGCGTAGTTGTTAAAGAAAAATAACATCATAATAGGAGAGAAGTAAATCATATACTTCATCATTTTGGCCATATCTGGCATTCCTTCTTGAGCAGGAGCTTGCATATTAGCTTGCTGGCTTTGGTTCATTTTCATGTAAAAGAAAATGGCTACGGAAGCTAAAATTGGAAATAGACTCACATGATTTCCGTAGAAAGGAATACTAAATGGCAGTTTAAAAATGGTGTCATAGGAAGATAAATCGTTAGCCCATAAAAAGCTTTCTTGTCTTAAAGCAAGGTTGGTAGGAAAAAACTTAAATAAGGCAAAGAATACTGGCATTTGTAGCAATGCTGGTATACAACCAGACAACATGCTAACTCCTGCTTTTCTTTGAATAGCCATTGTTTCTTGCTGACGCTTCATGGCATTTTCTTTACCAGGATATTTTTCATTTAATGCTGTTAATTCGGGTCTAATAACCTTCATTTTTGCACTCGATAAATAAGATTTGTATACTAACGGAGACATCAGTAGTCTTACAACAATGGTCATTAGAATAATTATTAAACCATAATTTCCTAAAAAACCTTGTAATAAATTAAATACAGGATAAAAAATGGTCCTGTTTAAAAAGCCAAAAATTCCCCAACCTAAATCTGCCGTTTCATCTAAGCTAGTTCCTTCATATTTTTTTAATAAGTTATAATCACTTGGTCCGTAAAACCATTTCATGTTATAGTTTAACTCGCCATTAGACAATTCTAACGGAGTCTTTAGCTCATATCTTTTGGTGTAAACGGTATCAATTTCTTCATTAACCACTAGGTCTGTAGAAGTTATTGTTGCTTTATTAAAAGGTTTTTCTGTTAATAAGTTAGAGGTAAAAAAGTGTTGTTTGTAAGAAACCCAATCAACATCATTTAAAACTTCTGTATTTCCGGGTCTTATGTAATCTACTTCATCATCAGACTTGTAGTAATACCAAGAATACATTGTGTTTTCGGTTTTTAAACTTTTTTCATTTCTATAGCCATCTAATGTCCAATCTAAATTAATAGGAGCAGATGCGTTAATTACATTGTTTAATCCTTGAGAACGAACAGAAAAGTTAACCATATATTCATTTGGTAACATTTCGTACCTATATTCTAAAAACTGTGTTTCAGAAACTTTAAGTTTCATCGACAACACATTATTATTGCCATTTTTAGAAGCGTTAGCCTCAAAATATAAGTCTTTTGTATTAAGAATACGGTTGTCTGTAGTTCCGAAATTAATATTAAAAGAGGCGTTGTTATCTTTTACCAAATACAATGGTAAGGAGTCGTAAGTTTTGTAATTCTTAACCAGAGCAGCAATAATTTGCCCACCTTTGTTATTTATAGTTAATTTTAAAAGGTTGTTTTCTAAAACAGAAACACCCTCCGAAGCATTTATAGCACTGTTTGCAAAAGCACCCAATTTATTTTTTGCAGCTACTTGTTGTAAAGAGTCGTTTGAAAAAGAATTTTTATTCGAAAATGTATCTTCTTGTGTAACCTTTTGTGTATCCGCTACAATTTCTGTAGTAGTTGTATTGTCTGTTTCTTCTGGTAGAGGCTTGTTGGTGCTAATCCACCAGAAAACAATACCTGCTAATAAAATCATTCCAATAAAAGAATTGTAATCGAATTTTTTTTGTTCCATGTGTTATTTTAAAATGTCAGTTTGTCATAATGTCAAGAAAAATTCTTGATAAAAAAGAGACAAATGTAGTAAAAAAGCAGATTTTTTAATGATTTTACTGCTTTAAATTAGTTTATAATGTATAGTTCAATAAATGTTCCGTTTTTAGTGTAACCTTAAAGGATACATGTAATCGTAATTTTTTATTTAAAATATAAGTAACTCATTTACAATTATTAATTTTTAGACTGCTTTAAGGCTGCTTTAATAAAATCTACAAATAAAGGATGTGGTTTTAACACCGTACTTTTATATTCCGGATGGTATTGAACGCCCACAAACCACGGGTGTTTTTCAACCTCTACTACTTCTACCAAGCCCGTTTTTGGGTTGATACCAGTTGCTTTCATTCCGGCAGCTTCAATTTCTTTTAAGTAGGTATTGTTAAACTCAAAACGGTGCCTGTGCCTTTCGCTAATTAATTCAGATTGATATGCTTTAAAAATCTTAGAATTTTTAGATAGTTTACAATCCCAAGCACCTAAACGCATAGTTCCCCCTTTTTCAGTAACTTTTTCTTGACTTTCCATTAAATTAATAACAGGGTGTTTTGTGCTTTTGTTCATTTCAGTTGAAGACGCATTTTCTAAACCTAACACGTTTCTTGAATATTCAATAACGGCCATTTGCATACCTAGGCAAATTCCGAAAAACGGAATTTTATTTTCACGAGCAAATTTTACGGCTCTAATTTTTCCTTCAATACCTCTATCTCCAAAACCAGGAGCTACTAAAATACCATTTACTCCTTGTAATTTTTTTGCTGCATTTTTTGGCGTTAAACTTTCCGAATGCACCCAACGAACATTCACTTTAGTTTCGTTAGAAGAACCAGCATGAATAAAAGCTTCTGTAATCGATTTGTAAGAATCGTGTAACTCTACGTACTTACCTATCAAAGCAATTTCTACTTCATGTTTAGGGTTTTTATGTTTCTGTAAAAAGTTATTCCATACTTTTAGTTCGGGTTCTCCTTTAGAAGACAATTTTAGTTTGTTTAAAACTACGGTGTCCAATCCCTGTTCTAGCATTAAATTAGGAACATCGTATATGGTTTCTGCATCTATAGACTGAATAACATCTTCTTGTTTAACATTACAAAATAGAGCTAACTTTCTTTTAATATCATCAGAAATTTCATGTTCTGTTCTGCATACTAAAATATCCGGACTCACACCACTTTGCATTAACATTTTAACAGAGTGTTGTGTAGGTTTGGTTTTTAGTTCTCCTGCAGCCGCTAAAAAAGGCACTAAAGTTAAATGAATAACAATTGCGTTTTCTTCTCCTTTTTCCCACAATAATTGTCTAACAGATTCCACATATGGCAAAGATTCTATATCGCCAACAGTACCACCAATTTCTGTAATTACTATATCGTACTCACCAGTTTCTCCTAAAAGTTGAATTCTTCTTTTTATTTCATCTGTAATATGAGGAATTACCTGTACTGTTTTACCTAAAAACTCACCTTTACGTTCTTTATTAATTACAGATTGATAAATTCTACCTGTAGTAACGTTATTGGCCTGAGAGGTAGGTATGTTTAAATAACGCTCATAGTGCCCTAAATCTAAATCTGTTTCTGCACCATCATCAGTTACATAACACTCGCCATGCTCATAAGGATTTAAAGTTCCTGGGTCGATATTAATATAAGGATCTAGTTTTTGTATGGTTACAGAAAAGCCTCTTTCTTGCAATAGTTTTGCCAAAGAAGCCGCTATAATTCCCTTTCCAAGGGATGAAGTTACGCCTCCTGTTACAAAAACGTATTTAGTATTACTCATGGTATTTGTAGGTTTGCGCAAAAGTACTAACTCTAAAAATTCTGTCAAATAAAAAAGATGAAATATTTTTAACTAATTAATGATAGACATAAAATATTACATTACATTAGGTGTATTTCAGATTCCGATGGCATTTTTGTTGATGCGCATCTTAGAATTGGTATAAATTTATAGGAATGAGATATGTTTTAGTATTAATTTGTTGTGTATTATTAGTTTCTTGTTCTTTTTTATTTCCAAACGGTCTTGGTGTAAACCTTGGGAAGTATACTTACAACTATTTGTCGTTTAATAAAAAGTTAGATTATAATGATAAAACCTATCTTTTAAACCCCACAGGTTTTTCTAACTCTAAGATTGAAGGTAGTAAGCATTTACCCTTTGTTGTGTCTTTTTTTTAAACAAAATACCAATCTAGATTATTTAATTTTAAGTAAAATTAGTTTTTTAGAGGATTTTAAAAATGGAGGTTTAACTAAAGCAAATAGAAAATTACTTATTGGTTCAGAGGCAGGAGCTATATCTTTTATTAAAATTTTAGATATTAAGAAAAACGAAGTTTTTTTAGAGCTAAATTGTGTTGGAACTATTAGGTTACAAGAGGAGAGAGATTTTTACACAAATGAAATTAAATTACAACCTACGTTATTTCATAAAGACTTTTATGAGTTAGGCGAAAAAGCCATGAAAAAGCTTTTAAAAAAGATAAAATAAATATATTTAATTTTTTTTTAAAATAGTGTTTGTCTAAAATAAAAACAATTGTATATTTGCACACGCTTTAAAGTAGCGTAATGCAATCGCATTAAAAATATATTTAGAAGTCATTTAAAAACACACATAATGCCAAAAAGAACTTACCAGCCATCGAAAAGAAAGAGAAGAAACAAACATGGTTTCAGAGAAAGAATGGCTTCTGCAAATGGAAGAAAAGTATTAGCTAGAAGAAGAGCTAAAGGAAGAAAGAAAATTTCTGTGTCTTCAGAATCTAGACATAAAAGATAATATAATGATTAACAATTGTTAATAATTAAGGTGTTGCTATTTTTAGCAACACCTTTTTTTATACCTAAACACTAACTATTTTTACAAACTCATAAAAATCAACTATTTATCATGCCCAAAAGAAAAGACCTCAATTCTATTTTAATTATCGGATCTGGACCTATTGTAATCGGTCAAGCATGTGAATTTGATTATTCTGGTTCACAGTCTTTACGATCTTTAAGAGAAGATGGAATTGAAACCATTCTAATAAATTCGAACCCTGCAACAATCATGACAGATCCTTCGATGGCAGATCATATCTATTTGTTGCCTTTAACAACAAAGTCTATCATTAAAATTTTAAAAGAGCATCCGCAAATTGATGCTGTTTTACCAACAATGGGTGGGCAAACTGCACTAAACTTATGTATAGAAGCAGATGATAAAGGTATTTGGAAAGATTTTGGTGTAAAGTTAATTGGAGTAGATATAGATGCAATTAACATTACAGAAGATAGAGAGCAGTTTAGGGAGTTGATGTTAAAAATAGATGTGCCAATGGCACCTCAAGCAACAGCTACTTCATTTTTAAAAGGAAAAGAAATAGCACAAGAGTTTGGTTTCCCTTTAGTAATTCGATCTTCATATACTCTTGGTGGTGCTGGAGCTTCTATTGTTTATGACCCAAAAGATTTTGATGATTTATTAAGTAGAGGTTTAGAGGCTTCGCCAATTCATGAAGTGATGATTGATAAGGCAATGATGGGCTGGAAAGAATATGAATTAGAATTACTTCGTGATAAAAATGACAATGTTGTTATTATATGTTCTATCGAAAACATGGATCCGATGGGAATTCATACAGGAGATTCAATTACGGTTGCTCCTGCCATGACGTTATCAGATAAAACCTATCAAAAAATGAGAGATATGGCCATCCATATGATGCGCTCTATCGGAGATTTTGAAGGTGGTTGTAATGTTCAGTTTGCAGTTTCACCAGATGAAAAAGAAGAAATTATAGCCATAGAAATTAATCCTCGTGTATCTCGTTCATCCGCTTTAGCGAGTAAAGCAACCGGATATCCTATTGCAAAAGTAGCCACTAAACTGGCCATTGGTTACACATTAGATGAATTAGAAAACGGAATTACCAAATCTACCTCTGCGTTGTTTGAACCAACATTAGATTATGTAATTGTAAAAATACCACGCTGGAACTTCGATAAGTTTGAAGGTTCAGACAGAACTTTAGGCTTGCAAATGAAATCTGTCGGCGAGGTAATGGGAATAGGAAGGTGTTTTCAAGAAGCACTTCACAAGGCTACACAATCTTTAGAAATTAAAAGAAACGGATTAGGAGCAGACGGGAAGGGATATACCGATTACGATCAAATTATAGAAAAATTAACTAATGCTAGTTGGGACCGTGTTTTTGCTATTTATGATGCCATTGCTATGGGGATTCCACTAAGTAAAATTTATGATATCACAAAAATAGATATGTGGTATCTAAAGCAATATGAAGAGTTGTTTCAGCTTCAAAAAGAAATTTCTACTTATACAATAGATACTCTTGGTAGAGAATTGTTGTTAGAAGCAAAGCAAAAAGGGTATGGAGATAGACAAATAGCACATATGCTAGGTTGTTTGGAAAGTGAAGTTTACACAAAAAGAGAAGATTTAAAAGTACAACGAGTATTTAAATTGGTTGATACTTGTGCTGCAGAATTTGAAGCAAAAACACCTTACTATTACTCAACTTTCGAAAATGAAATTGAAACAGCTAGTGGAGATATAGTAATTGCTAATGAAAGTATAGTAACAGAAAAAAAGAAAATTATTGTTTTAGGTTCTGGACCAAACAGAATTGGACAAGGAATTGAGTTCGACTATTGTTGTGTGCATGGTGTAATGGCAGCTGCAGAGTGTGGTTACGAAACGATTATGATTAACTGTAACCCAGAAACAGTATCTACCGATTTTGATACGGCAGATAAGTTATATTTTGAGCCAGTATTTTGGGAGCATATTTATGATATTATTAGACATGAAAAACCAGAGGGTGTAATTGTTCAATTAGGTGGTCAAACAGCACTTAAATTGGCTGAAAAATTAACTAAGTATGGTGTTAAAATTTTAGGAACTTCTTTCGAAGCACTAGATCTTGCAGAAGATAGAGGAAGCTTTTCTGAACTATTAAAAAATAATAAAATTCCGTATCCTCAATTTGGTATTGCAGAAACAGCCGATGAAGCTCTGGCTTTGGCAGATCAATTAAGTTTTCCTATTTTAGTAAGACCTTCTTACGTGTTGGGAGGTCAGGGAATGAAAATTGTTATTAACAAAGAAGAGTTGGTAAAACACGTAGTTGATTTGTTGGGTAGAATGCCAAATAATAAACTGCTATTAGACCATTATTTAGATGGTGCAATTGAAGCGGAGGCAGATGCCATTTGCGATGCAGACGGTAATGTGTATATTATTGGTATTATGGAACATATAGAGCCTTGCGGAATACACTCTGGAGATTCTAATGCTACATTGCCTGTATTTAATTTAGGAGACTTGGTATTGCAACAAATTAAAGACCATACAAAAACCATAGCAAGAGAATTAAAAACAGTAGGACTAATAAATGTTCAGTTTGCTATTAAAAACGATGTAGTTTATATTATAGAGGCTAACCCAAGAGCTTCTAGAACTGTTCCTTTTATTGCTAAAGCATACAAAGAACCTTATGTAAATTATGCAACCAAAGTAATGTTAGGACATAACAAAGTAACCGACTTTAACTTTAATCCTCAGTTAGATGGTTATGCCATTAAACAACCTGTTTTTTCTTTTAACAAGTTTCCAAATGTCGATAAAAAACTTGGTCCAGAAATGAAATCTACTGGAGAAAGTATTTTGTTTATAGACAGTTTAAAAGATGATGATTTTTATGATTTATACGCTCGAAGAAAAATGTATTTGAGCAAGTAATTATTTCAGTTTATATAAGAAGGCAGCATCTAAATATTATTATTTAGATGCTGTTTTATTTATTAATAAACTCAATAATTTCTTAAGATATACTATTTATTAAGTTCAACTTTAGAGTTGCTGCCATCTAAAAGTGTTAAGTAGTCGTCTACTTTAAAAATTTTACTACTAAATCGAGAGGTTCTATTTTTACCTTCATTTTGCCTAACTATAGATCTTGCAAATCGTCTTATTTCATCTTTAGTTGTTAATATTATTCCGGGTACCGGAGCACTTTTGCCATGTTCATCTTTGGCAACCATCGTAAAATAAGAGGAATTACAATGTTTTCTTTTTCCGGTTCTAATGTTTTCAGAATCTACTCGTAAACCAACAACCATAGAGGTTCTTCCTGTAAAATTTACAGAGGCTTTCATGGTAACGAGCTCTCCAACTTCAATCGGATTAAGAAAATCGACTTTGTTAACAGAAGCTGTTACACAATAGTTTCCAGAGTGCTTAGAAGCACAAGCAAAAGCAATCTGATCCATTAAATTTAAAATATGCCCACCATGAATTTTACCACTAAAGTTTGAGTGAGATGGCAACATTAATTCAGAAATTGTTAGTTGAGATTCTCTAATGCTTTTGTATGCTTTATCCATTTATTGCTATTTAAGTATTTAACAACTCAAAAATACAAATCTAATTTTAGTAGTTTGGTATTACAGCCAAATATATCTGCATTTTTTGTGCTAGATAGCTACTGCTTTTTATATTTTAATGAACAGTAACAGGTATTTTGTAGCTTTAAGTTCGTAGTTTATTTTTTTTATGAATAGATTAAAGTAAATTTGTGACACGTAAAAGTAACACTATGAATTATATTTTATTTGATGGAGATGTAAGAAAATCTTTATTACCATTTACTTACACCAGACCTGTTGCAGATATTAGAGTAGGTATTTTAACTATTAGAGAAAAATGGGAAAAATATTTAGGATTTACAACTTCAACAATTACCGAAGAGTATTTAGAAGAAAAATATCCGATGGTAGAACTGGACTCAAATATTCTTATAAATGCTTCCTTTTGTCCTACAGATTTTTTGGTTGATAAAGTTAAAAATTTATCTGAAAATGAAGCGATTTTTAAAGGAGAAGATGTTATTGCATTTTTTACAACAGATACACAGGAGGAAGTAGATTTTGATACTTACAAACATATTGAATATGATGAAGAGTTGATTCAAATAAAAAATACTTGGGATATTTTTATTAAAAATGGCTTGGCTATTCAGCAAGATTTTAATTTAATAACAAAAGATAGAGTTTCAGAAGAAATTCCGGAAGGAGTCCGTTTTTTAAACAAAGAACAGATTTTTATAGAACCCGGCGCTAAAGTATTGTTCTCGACTTTAAATGCTTCTGAAGGGCCTATTTATATTGGAAAAGATGCTTTAATAATGGAGGGTACTTCTATAAGAGGCCCTTTTGCAATGGGGACTAATTCAGTGGTTAAAATGGGAGCAAAAATTTATAAAGACACTACTATTGGTCCTTATTCTAAAATAGGAGGTGAGGTTAGTAATTCGGTTATTTTTGGCTATTCTAGCAAAGGACATGATGGGTATTTAGGAAATTCTGTTTTAGGAGAATGGTGTAATTTAGGTGCAGATACCAATAATTCTAACTTAAAAAATAATTATGCAGAGGTAAAATTATGGAACTACGAAACAGAGCGATTTGCAAAGACCGGACTTCAATTTTGTGGTTTAATGATGGGCGATCATTCTAAATGCGGAATAAACACAATGTTTAATACAGGTACAGTTATTGGAGTAAGTGTAAATCTTTTTGGAAGTGGTTTTCCTAGAAACTTCGTTCCCTCTTTTAGTTGGGGAGGAGCAGCTGGTTTTACTACTTTTCAGATGAACAAGGTTTCGGAGGTTGTAACTGCAGTTTTTAAAAGAAGAAACTTAGAGTTTGATAATAAAGAGCAAAGAATACTAGATTTTATATTTGAAGAAACTAAAAAGTATCGAAATTATTAAACTTTTTTATTTAATAGTTTTAATAAAGTTGAGGTTCCGTTTATAGCATTATCTTTTATAATGGTTAAATTATCAAAATCATTTTTTTGCACCGAAGGTTTAGGGTCTATAAAGTAAATGGGAGTTTTCGGCTTTATATAATGTATTAAACTAGCAGCAGGATAAACTTGCATAGAAGTACCAATTATAACCAATATATCTGCTTTTTTTGTAATTTCTATAGCAGTATCTAGTAGCGGTACCATTTCTCCGAACCATACAATATGTGGTCTTAACTGGCTTTTTTTAGAGCATAAATCTCCAATAGTTAGGTCTTTTTTCCAAGTCAATATTTCTTGCTCATCAATAGAGCTTCTTACTTTTAAGAGTTCGCCATGTAAATGAATTATTTTACTACTTTTTGCTCTTTCATGTAAATCATCTACATTTTGTGTAATAATGTCTACACAAAAATTTTTTTCAAGTGCTGCAATGTTATAATGAGCTTTATTGGGGCTAACCTCTAATAATTGTTTTCTTCTTTGGTTGTAAAATTCTAATACTAATAAAGGGTTTTTTGCAAATCCTTCTGGTGTAGCCACTTCAAAAATATCATGTCCTTCCCACAAACCATCTGCATCTCTAAAAGTTTTAATTCCGCTTTCTGCAGAAATTCCAGCACCTGTTAAAACAACTATTTTTTTCATGATATTAAAAGTACTGTTTTTATAATCACAAAAAAAGAAAAGTTAAAAAATCAATTTTGTAATTTTGAACTTCTTGTAAAATTTATATTAGCTAGTTTATGATAGATAAAGAACTATTGCATTATTTTGAAGGATTTTTGACCGAAAGTAGAAAAGCGCTTTTTAAAAAAGTAGTTTCCAAAAGAACTAGACATTTTACGGTAGTTTTAGAAGATATTTTTCAACCACATAATGCTAGCGCTGTGGTAAGAACTTGCGATATTTTTGGAATTCAAGATTTGTATACAATAGAAGATAAATACAATAATAA
Source organism: Polaribacter tangerinus (assembly GCF_038024095.1). NCBI lineage: Bacteria > Pseudomonadati > Bacteroidota > Flavobacteriia > Flavobacteriales > Flavobacteriaceae > Polaribacter > Polaribacter tangerinus. The sequence continues at coordinate 2,579,970 of NZ_CP150668.1, forward strand.
AGTTTCTAGACACGTGGCAAAAGGTTCTCAAAAATGGTTAAATCATTATAGATTTAGAGAAGATGGAAACAATACTAAAGATTGTTTAGATGCCTTAAAAAAGAAAGGATATCAAATTATTGCTACCACACCACACAATAATTCTTGTATGTTGCAAGATTTTGATATATCTAAAAAGACAGCATTTGTTTTTGGAGTGGAAGCAGATGGAGTTTCAGATACAGTAATTGAAAATGCAGATGGTTTTTTAAAAATTCCTATGGTAGGCTTTACAGAAAGCTTAAACATCTCGGTAGCAGCGGCAATTATTTTACAAGCGGTAACTTCTAATTTAAGAAATTCTCAGATAAATTGGCAATTATCTGATTTAGAAAAAGAAATTTTATACTTCGATTGGGTAAAAAAAACAATAAAAAATGTTGATAAGATTGAGGCTCACTTCCAAGAGAGTAAAAAGTTGAAATAGTGCTTTTAAAATGGCTAATCTGACATTATAATTTTTTGGATGGTAGCTGCAGAATCACATCTTTTTACAAGTAAGCTAATATTATTTAACTCTTTTTTACCGGTAACAAAATAAGTAGCACAAGGCTTTTCTCTTGGTGCTCCTTTGCTAAAATCTACATCACCTGAATTTAAAATAGTACTTATTTTTAGCGTATCTACATTATATTTTGCCATAGTGTTTTTTGCATCATCAGAGAAAAATCTTTCTTTTATTCGAATCGATTTTAAAGTTCTAGCATCCATGCCATAATAAAAACTTGCATTTTTTTTCTGCCAAAAAAAGTATACTCCAATAGAACCAATAGAAACACCAACTAAGTAGTAAAATATTCTTTTTGCTAACATTTGTTTTATTTAAGTCGCAAATTTATGGAATTTTACTTGTTTATACTGATGATTTTGGTGTCAATTTTACATTACAAGAAAATTGTTTCTTTAATTTATTTGTAGTTTTTTTTAAAAATATAATTCCTTGTAACAACCTAAAAAAATGTTAGCTTAAGTAATTAATAAATTAATATCTCTAAAAGGAATGTCGAACCAATCTGCTACTGTTTTATTTGTTAGTATACCATGATAAAAGTACATGCCATTTCTTAAACTTTTATCGAATCTAGCGGTATTTTCAAAGCCGCCTTCTTCTGCTATATTTAACAAATATGGGGTAAATATATTACTGATAGAAACAGAGGCAGTTCTAGAATAGCGAGCAGGAATGTTAGGAACACAATAATGAATAACACCATGTTTTACAAAAGTAGGTTTTTGATGCGTAGTTACATTAGAGCTCTCGAAACAGCCACCTCTGTCTATACTAACATCAACAATAACGGCACCTTCTTTCATTTTTTCTATCATTTCTTCAGTTGCACAAATAGGACTTCTGTTTTTTCCTCTAATGGCTCCAATAGCCACATCGCAACGCATTAGTGCTTTTAATACCGATTTAGGTTGTAGTGTAGAAGTGTAGATGGGAGTTTGTATGCTGTCTTGTAACTTTCTAAGCTTGCTTATAGAATTGTCGAAAACTTTAACACGAGCCCCCAAACCAATGGCTGTTTTTGCGGCATGTTCACCAACAGTTCCTGCGCCGAAAATTACGACACTCGTAGGAGGAACACCACTAATATTTCCAAATAATAATCCGTTTCCTTTGTTTACGCCACTCATTAATTCGCCGGCAATTAAAATAGAAGCACTCCCTGCTATTTCACTTAAAGATTTTACAATAGGGTATGAGTTGTGTTCATCTTTAATATAGTCAAAAGCAATTGCTGTAATTTTTTTCTTAGCAAGAAGTTCAAAATATTTTTTGTTTTGTGTTTTTAATTGCAAAGAAGAAATTAGAATTGTTTGCGGATTTATATAGCTTATTTCTTCTTCTGTAGGTGGTGCAACTTTAAGTATTATTTTACATTTAAAAGCTTCTTCTATTTGATACGATATTTTTGCGCCAGCTTCTGCATATTCTTTATCTGTATAATTAGCACCCTCTCCAGCGCCAGTTTCTATAACAATTCTGTGGCCATTAGCAGCTAAGGCGGCTACTGCATCGGGAGTTAAACAAACTCTTTTTTCACTTAAATAAGTTTCTTTCGGAACTCCTATAAAGAGTTCTCCTTTTTGTTTTTTTATTTCTAACTTTTCTTCTTGCGGAAGTAACTCTTCTTTACTAAACGGAGAATATGAACTCATAATTTGCTTATTATTTTAATTGCAGATTGCGTAAACCGTTTTTTAAAACTTTTAAATGGATTTCTACGGATTCTAAAGGTAGTAAATTTTCTACGTTTTCTGGCCATTCTATCAAACACCAGTTTGTCGAGTAGAAATAGTCTTCAATACCCATGTCTAAAGCTTCTTCTTCATTTGTAATTCTATAAAAATCAAAATGAAAAACACGCTCATTATTGAGCGTTTCATACTCATTTACCAAAGAGAATGTTGGTGAAGAAATAGTATCGGTAACTCCCAAATGGGTACATATTTCTTTGATTAAAGTGGTTTTTCCAACCCCCATTTCACCATAAAATAATAATTTTTTATGTAAAGAATTTGCTATAATTTGTTTGGCAATTTCTGGTAAATCCTCTAAAGAATAATTTTTATTCATACATGGTTATTAAAACCGTAAAAGTAAGAAACCTGAAAGAATTATAAAGTCTGTGAAATTCATTTTTAACCAATTCTAACTATTTTGCACTATAAATTGCACAAGGAATAATCATTTCCTCTAAAGAAACTCCGCCATGTTGGTAGGTATTCTTGTAGTACTTTACAAAATGATTAAAATTATTAGGATAGGCAAAGAAAAAATCTTCTTTTGCAAATATAAACGGACTATTCATTGCCACTGTTGGTAAAAATATATCTTTAGGGTTTCTAACCGCAAACACTTCTTTTTCTTCAAAAGATAAACTTTTTCCTGTTTTGTATCTTAAATTGGTACTTATATTTTTATCTCCAACTACTTTAGAAGGGTGTTTGCAATTAATGGTACCGTGGTCGGTGGTGAGTATTAATTTTTGACCTAAAATTTGTGCTTTCTGAATAATTTCGAATAATGGCGAATTTTTAAACCAGCTTAACGTTAAACTTCTATATGCTTTGTCGTCTCCTGCCAGCTCTTTAATTACCTCCATTTCTGTTTTAGAATGAGATAAAATGTCTACAAAATTATATACTATAGTTGTTAAATCGTTTTGTTTTGTTCCGTTGTAATTGTCTGCTAATTCTTTACCACTTTTTAAAGAAGATATTTTATAATATTCATGTTTAATATTCAAGCTTAGCCTTTTTATTTGTGCGGTTAAAAACTCATTTTCATATAAGTTCATGCTTCCTTCATCAGTGTCATTTTTCCAGAATTCTGGATACTTTTTTTTCATTTCTAAAGGCATCATTCCAGAAAAAATAGCATTTCTGGCATATTGAGTCGCTGTAGGTAATATAGAAAAGTAAGCATGTTCTTCTTCCTTTTTGTAAAAGTTGTTAATTAGAGGTTCTAAAATACGGTATTGGTCATAGCGTAAATTATCTATTACAACCCAAAGTATTGGTGTTTCTTTTTTTAATTCTGGAACTATGTAATCTTTAAAAAGTGTATGAGAAAATGTAGGTTTGTTTGGAGCAGTTAAAAAATCTTGATACTCATTTTTAATAAATTTAAAAAACTGTAAATTGGCTTCTTGCTTCTGACTCTCTAATATACCCAACATACCAGGATCATTAATATTTTCTAGTGCGAGTTCCCAATGAATAAGTTTTTTATACAAAGCAATCCACTCTTCATAAGAGTTAACCATTGCTAGGTCTGTAGAAATTTTTCGAAATTCTTGTTGGTAATTGGCGGTGGTTTTTTCGCTAATTAGTCTAGAGTTATCTAGGTTTTTCTTAAGGCTTAATAATATTTGATTGGGGTTTACTGGTTTAATCAAGTAATCGGCAATTTTTGATCCAATGGCCTCTTCCATAATATACTCCTCTTCACTCTTTGTAATCATAACCACCGGCAAGTTTTGGTTTATTTGCTTTATTTCCGAAAGCGTTTCTAAACCAGTTAAGCCAGGCATGTTTTCATCTAAAAAAACAATATCAAACTTATTTTCTTCAGAGAGTTTAATAGCATCTGCACCATTTGTACATGTAGTAACTTTATAGTCTTTACGTTCTAAAAATAAAATATGAGGTTTTAATAATTCAATTTCATCATCTACCCATAAAATTTGTATGCTCATCATAAATTTGTTTTGTTACTAAACGTTAAAATTAGGGTTTTGTTATTTTTTTTACTCTTTTAAAATGATAAAATATTCCCAAATATGTAGAAACTTATAGTTTTACCTTGAAGCTAAAAATGAAAACTGAAAAATTTGTTCATTTGCTGTATTAAGTCGTATTTTGCAATAGATTGAAAATTTTTATCACTTTTGAAGAAAAACACACCCAATAAACTTAAAATATTAAATGATCCAATTTATGGATTTATTCAAATACCCAATTCTTTAATTTTTGATATTATAGAGCATCCTTATTTTCAGAGACTACGAAGAATAACGCAAATGGGTTTTTCTAACTTGGTTTATCCCGGAGCAAATCACACCCGTTTTCATCATGCAATTGGCTGCATGCATTTAATGCAAAAAGCTATTAGTGTATTACGGTTTAAGCAAGTTCAAATTTCTAAAGAAGAAGAAAATGCGTTGTGTATTGCTATTTTATTACACGATATTGGTCATGGCGCTTATTCTCATGCTCTAGAACACAGTATAGTAAATGGTATTTCACACGAAGAAATATCTTTGAAATTTATGCGTCAATTAAACAAAGAGTTTAATGGAGAATTGACCTTAGCAATTGAAATATTTGAAGGAAAAAATCCACGAAAATTCCTTGGCCAATTAATTTCTAGTCAATTAGATATAGACCGATTAGACTATTTAAAAAGAGATAGTTTTTATACAGGTGTAACAGAGGGAAATATATCTTCCGACCGACTTATAGCTATGATGAATGTAAAAGAAGATGAGCTGGTTATTGAAGAAAAAGGAATTTATTCTGTAGAAAAGTTTTTGATAGCAAGACGCCTAATGTATTGGCAAGTTTATTTACATAAAACAGGTTTAGTTGCAGAGCATATTTTAATGAATGTTTTAAAAAGAGCAAAGCAACTAGCCGAAAAGGGTGAACAACTTTTTGCAAGTGCTGCTTTACATTATTTTCTATACAATCCAATATCTATAGACAATTTTACTGATAAGACGTTAAAAATGTTTTCTAATTTAGATGATTATGATGTGTTTTCTGCAATAAAAGAATGGGTAAATCATTCCGATAAAGTATTGGCAATGCTCTCTAAAATGATTGTTGATAGAAACTTGTTACGCATAGAAATTCAAGAAGAAAAATTTTCTGAGGCATATCTTTTAAAAAATCAGCAGAAAGCTATCAAAGAGTTAGAAATTTCTGAAAAGGATGTGCACTATTTTGTTTTTCAACAACCAATTACACACCAAGCATATACCTTAAAAATGCCCATTTTTATCTTAAATAAAAAAGGAAAGTTGGAAGATATTGCAACAGCATCCGATCAATTAAATTTACAAGCATTAACAATACCGGTTGTAAAACATTTTATTTGTTACCCAAAGTAACATCAGATTAGAGTAAACGGTATAATTTTTATATTTTTGCCTTTGATGAAATTTAAAGCACAACAAATAGCAGATATCTTAGAAGGAGATATTGTTGGAAATTCTGAAGCAGAAGTTTACAAGCTTTCTAAGATAGAAGAAGGAGAGGAAGGATCTTTAACATTCTTGTCAAATCCTAAATATAACTCTTATTTGTATACTACAAAAGCCTCTGTGGCTATTGTAAATAAAAGCTTTGTGCCAGAAAAAGAGGTTGAGGCAACTCTAATAAAAGTAGAAAATGCCTATGAGTCTTTTTCTAAATTATTAGAGTTTTATAATGAGGTAAAAAATAATAAACAAGGCAGAGAGCAACCTCATTTTATAGCACCTTCCTCTAATATAGGAGAGAATGAGTACATTGGTGCTTTTGTTTACATTGGAGAAAATGTAGTTTTAGGTAACAATGTAAAAATATACCCCAATTCTTACATAGGTGATAATGTAGTTATTGGAGACAACACCGTGGTTTTTGCAGGTGTAAAAATATATTCAGAAACCCAGATAGGTAAGAATTGTAAAATTCATGCTGGCACAGTAATAGGTGCAGATGGTTTTGGTTTTGCCCCTGATGAGAAAGGAGTATATAAAGCAATACCACAAATAGGAAATGTTGTTATTGAAGATAATGTTGATATTGGTGCAGCTTCTACCATAGACAGAGCAACACTAGGAGCTACAATTATTAGAAAAGGCGTAAAATTAGACAATCAAATACAAATTGCGCACAATGTAGAAATTGGTAAAAATACCGTTATAGCCTCGCAAACTGGCATTGCAGGTTCTACAAAAATTGGAGAGAATTGTATGATTGGAGGTCAAGTAGGAATTGCGGGACATTTAAAGGTAGGCAACAATGTAAAAGTATTAGCACAAGCAGGAATTTCTAGAAGTATTAAAGATAATTTAATGATTAATGGAACACCTGCCTTTGATGTAAAAGACTTTAACAAAAGTTATGTTTATTTTAAAAAATTACCAAAAATAGTATCAAAAATAGATCAACTAGAAAAAGAGTTGAAGGCTCAAACAAAACAAAATGAGTAAGAAACAAAAAACAATTCAGAAAGAAGTAACATTATCGGGAGTTGGATTACATACCGGAAACAACGTTACAATGGTTTTAAAACCTGCACCAGTAAATCATGGTTTTGCATTTAGTAGGGTAGACTTAGAGGGAACGCCAATTATAGAGGCAAAAGCAGAGTATGTTGTAAACACTCAAAGAGGTACTAATTTAGAAAAAAACGGAGTCCAAATACAAACATCAGAACATGTTTTGGCAGCTGCCGTTGGACTGGATATAGATAATTTACTGATTGAAATTGATGCCTCTGAGCCACCAATTATGGATGGATCTTCAAAGTTTTTTGTTGAAGCTTTAGAAAAAGCTGGTGTAAAAGAACAAGATGCTTATGTAGATGAGTATGTAGTTAAAGAAGTAATCTCTTACAAAGATGAAGCTACAGGAAGTGAAATTATTTTAATGCCGTCAGATACTTATCAAGTAACTACAATGGTAGATTTTGGTACAAAAATTTTAGGTACCCAAAATGCTACTTTAGAACAAATTTCTGATTTTAAAACAGAAATTGCTGCAGCAAGAACTTTCAGTTTTTTACACGAAATTGAAATGCTGTTAGAAAACGATTTAATAAAAGGTGGCGATCTAAATAACGCTATAGTATATGTAGATAAAGAGTTGTCTACTAGCACGATGCAAAAACTTAAAAAGGCTTTTAATAAAGACAACATCTCTGTAAAGTCTAACGGTATATTAGATAACTTAACACTACATTGGGCTAATGAAGCTGCAAGACATAAGTTATTAGATGTTATTGGAGATTTAGCTTTGGCAGGCACAAGAATTAGAGGAAAAGTAATTGCGAACAAACCAGGCCATGGTGTAAATACTAACTTTGCAAAGAAATTAGCGAAAATTATTAAAGCAGAAAAAAGGAATAATGTACCTTATTACGATTTAAATCAGCCTCCATTATTAGATATTCATCAAATAATGGATATTCTACCACACCGACCACCTTTTTTACTAATAGATAGAATAATAGAGCTTTCTGATAAACATGTGGTTGGAATGAAAAATGTAACTATGAACGAGCATTTCTTTGTAGGACATTTTCCTGGAGCACCAGTAATGCCTGGAGTTTTACAAGTAGAGGCGATGGCACAATGTGGAGGAGTATTGGTTTTAAATACCGTACCAGACCCAGAAAATTACTTAACTTATTTTATGAAAATGGATAATGTGAAGTTTAAACAAAAAGTAATTCCGGGAGATACGCTAACGTTTAAATGTGAGTTAATTACACCTATCCGTAGAGGTATTTGTCATATGCAGGCATATGCTTACGCAAACGGTAAGTTGGTAGCAGAAGCAGAATTAATGGCACAAATTGCTAGAAAAAAATAATTAAAAAATGAATCAACCATTAGCATACGTTCATCCGCAAGCAAAAATTGCTAGAAATGTTGTAATAGAACCATTTACAACCATTCATAATAATGTTGAAATTGGTTCGGGAACATGGATAGGCTCTAATGTTACAATTATGGAAGGAGCGCGTATTGGAAAAAATTGTAGAATTTTTCCGGGTGCTATTATTTCTGGTATTCCTCAAGATTTAAAGTTTAATGATGAAGAAACTACTGTAGAAATTGGCGATAATGTTACCATAAGAGAATGTGTAACTATTAACAGAGGAACTTCCGACAGAATGAAAACCGTTATTGGAGATAATTGTTTAATCATGGCGTATTGTCATATTGCACACGATTCATATGTTGGAAATAATTGTATATTTTCAAATAATTCTACTTTAGCAGGTCACGTAACTATTGGAGATAATGTAGTTTTAGCAGGTATGGTAGCTGTGCATCAATTTGCCTCGGTAGGTAAGCATGCATTTGTAACCGGAGGTTCTTTAGTAAGAAAAGACGTACCACCCTACGTAAAAGCTGCAAGAGAACCACTTTCTTACGTTGGTATAAACTCTGTAGGTTTAAGAAGACGCGGATATTCAACAGAAAAAATTAGAGAAATTCAGAATATATATAGAATTTTATTTCAAAAAAATTACAATTATACCCAAGCAATAGACATTATTGAAGCAGAAATGGAAGCAACTCCAGAAAGGGACGAAATAATACAGTTTATTAAAGATTCCCACAGAGGAATTATGAAAGGGTACTTTAACGCAAATTAAAAATAATAAATGGCAACAACATCAGACATCAGAAACGGATTATGTATTAGGTATAACAATGATATTTATAAGATTGTAGAGTTTTTACATGTAAAACCAGGAAAAGGTCCTGCATTTGTAAGAACAAAATTAAAAAGTGTTACCAACGGAAAGATTATTGATAATACATTTCCTGCAGGTAGAAAAATTGATGATGTTCGAGTAGAAACTCACAAATTTCAATATTTGTATAGCGAAGGTGAAACTTATCATTTTATGAATGAGCAGGATTATTCTCAAATTCAATTACAAAAAAATGCACTAGATACTCCAGAACTAATGAAAGAAGGAGAGATTGTTACTATAATTATTAATGCGGAAGATGATATGCCACTTTCTGTAGATATGCCAGCTAGTGTAATTTTAGAGGTAACTGCTACCGAACCAGGTGTTAAAGGAAATACGGCAACCAATGCTACTAAACCAGCAACTGTAGAAACAGGAGCAAGTGTAAACGTACCCTTATTTATTAACGAAGGTGATAAAATTAAGATAGAAACTACAAAAGGAACCTATCAAGAACGTATAAAGGAGTAATTCTAGTTTTTTATGAAATTTAGTACTCCGCAATCGTTAGCCGAAATTGCCACTCTTTTAAACATTGAGTTTCTAGGCAATCCTGATGATCAAATTTTAGGAATAAATGAAATTCATGTGGTACAAAAGGGGGATATTGTTTTTGTAGATCACCCAAAGTATTATGATAAGGCCCTAAATTCTGCAGCAACTACTATTTTAATAAATAAAAAGGTGGAATGTCCGGAAGGTAAATCATTACTAATTTCAGACGACCCATTTCGCGATTTTAATAAGCTTACAAATTATTTTAATCCTTTTATAGCCTCTAAAGTTAGTATATCAGAAACTGCCATTATTGGAGAAGGAACTGTAATACAACCCAATGTTTTTATTGGAAATCATGTAAAAATAGGACGTAATTGCTTGATTCATCCGAATGTAACAATTTACGATCATACGGTAATTGGTAACAATGTAACTATTCATGCCAATACAGTTTTGGGAGCCGATGCTTTTTATTATAAAAACAGAAACACTGGTTTCGATAAATTAATTTCTGGAGGTACAGTCATTATCGAAAATAATGTAGATTTAGGTGCTTCTTGTACGATAGACAAAGGAGTATCTGGAAATACAACTATTGGAGAAGGTACAAAAATAGACAACCAAGTACACGTTGGGCACGATACCCTAATTGGCAAAAAGTGTTTAATTGCCTCACAAACAGGAATTGCTGGTTGTGTAGTTATAGAAGATGAGGTAACTATTTGGGGGCAAGTTGGTACTAATAGCGGAATAACCATAGGAAAAGGAGCCATTATTTTAGGACAAACAGGAGTTACAAAATCGGTAGTTGGCAACAAAACATATTTTGGTACACCAATATCAGAATCTAGAGAAAAACTTAAAGAAATGGCAGGAATAAAACGCTTTTTAAAAGAAGAGCGTCATAAAACCTAAATTTTAACTTTTATTAAAGAAGATAGCCTATAAGAAATTGGTGTTTTTCTTTTTTAAAATCATTCAATAAACTATTTTTGCAAAGCAAAATTAAAAAACAAACCAATGAGTGTTTTAGTAAATAAAAATTCAAAAATTATAGTTCAAGGTTTTACTGGTAGTGAAGGAACTTTTCATGCAGGTCAAATGATTGATTATGGAACCAATGTTGTTGGAGGTGTAACACCTGGTAAAGGTGGTCAAGAGCATCTAGGCAAACCAGTTTTTAATACTGTTTTAGAAGCTGTACAAAAAGTTGGTGCAGATACTTCAATTATTTTTGTACCACCAGCTTTTGCAGCAGATGCAATTATGGAATCTGCAGACGCAGGTATTAAAGTAATTATTTGTATAACCGAAGGTATTCCTACTGCAGATATGGTAAAGGTAAAAGCTTACATTGCAGATAAAGACTGTAGATTAGTAGGACCAAACTGCCCTGGTGTTATTACACCAGATGAAGCTAAAGTTGGAATTATGCCAGGTTTTATTTTCAAAAAAGGTAAAGTAGGTATTGTTTCAAAATCGGGTACATTAACTTATGAAGCTGCAGATCAGGTTGTAAAACAAGGCTATGGAATTACTACAGCTATTGGAATAGGTGGAGATCCTATTATTGGAACTACTACAAAAGAGGCTGTAGAAATGTTAATGAATGATCCTGAAACAGAAGCTATTGTAATGATTGGTGAGATTGGTGGTAATTTAGAGGCTGAAGCGGCTCAATGGATAAAAGCAGATGGAAACAGAAAACCAGTAGTTGGTTTTATTGCAGGACAAACTGCACCAGCAGGAAGAACAATGGGGCACGCAGGAGCAATTGTAGGTGGAGCAGATGATACAGCACAAGCAAAAATGAAAATTTTAGCAGAGAACGGAGTTCATGTTGTAAGCTCTCCTGCAAAAATTGGCGAAATGGTAGCACAAGTATTAAAGAAATAATAATTTTTTTAATTTTTTGAACGAACTAAAAGTAGATTCAAAATAATTAACAAAACATTTCAAATAAATTCCCGTTTTTATTGAATTTTCAATATTTCGGGAATTTCTTTTTTATATTTGATAATTAACAAAAAAATAGATATAATTACCAATAATATATATTTAAAAAATACAAATAAAATGAAATTATTAGAAAATAAATCAGCTATTGTTACTGGGGCAACAAGAGGAATTGGAAGAAGTATTGCGGTTGAATTTGCCAAACAAGGAGCAAATGTTGCTTTTACGTACAGTTCATCTGTAACAGCGGCAAATGAATTAGAAGAAGAATTAAAAACCTATGGTGTTACCGCAAAAGGGTATCAGTCAAACGCAGCAAATTTTGATGCTGCTCAAGAATTGGCGAAATCTGTTTTAGCAGAATTTGGTTCGATAGATATTTTGGTAAATAACGCAGGTATTACAAAAGATAATTTATTAATGCGTATTTCTGAAGAAGATTTTGACAAAGTAATAGAGGTAAATCTAAAATCTGTATTTAATTTAACCAAAGCAGTTATTAGACCGATGATGAAGCAAAGAGCTGGTTCTATTATAAATATGAGCTCTGTGGTTGGTTTAAAAGGAAATGCAGGGCAGGCAAATTATGCGGCTTCTAAAGCAGGTATTGTTGGCTTTTCTAAATCTGTAGCCTTAGAATTAGGTTCTAGAAATGTAAGAAGTAATGTAATTGCTCCAGGTTTTATTGAAACAGAAATGACTGCTAAATTAGATGAGGCTACCGTACAATCTTGGAGAGACGGAATTCCGCTTAAGCGTGGAGGTCAGCCAGTAGATATTGCAAACGCGTGTGTTTTTTTAGCTTCAGACATGAGTGCATATATTACAGGACAAACCCTTTCTGTAGATGGTGGAATGTTAACTTAAAAAGTACATAAAAAACAAACCAAGAGGGTTCGCTCTCTTGGTTTATAATATTTAAAACCTTGCAAGCATCACAACTTTTATTAATTATTCTTGCGCTTTTTATAAGTGTTGTGGTAGCTTTTTTTCAGTATTTTTATAAAAATGAAAATAAAACCAAAGTTTATTATTGGTTATTTTCATTAAAATTTTTAGCCGTATTTTTATTATTAATTTTACTAATTAATCCAAAAATTAAGAAAACTGAACTTAATAATAGAAAACCAATACTAAACTTATTAATAGATAATTCTCAATCTATTGCTTTTTTTAACTCAGAGAACAAGGTAAAAAGTTTTTACAAAGATATTTTAGATAATAAAGAGTTAAACGATAAATTTTCTTTGAATACTTTTGTTTTTGATGCCGAAGTTTCTTTACTAGACTCCTTATCCTTTAATAAATCAAGCACCAATATTTATAAAGCAATTTCATCAGTCGATAGATTAAGTAAAAACAAAATAGCTCCAACGGTTGTTTTTACAGATGGAAATCAAACAAATGGATTGGATTATGAGTTTTTAAATGTTAAACAACCCATATATCCTATAGTATTTGGAGATACTGCTCGGTATAAAGATTTAAAAATAAGTCAGTTAAATGTAAATAAGTATACTTATTTACATAATACATTTCCAGTAGAGGTTTTTTTAAATTATGAAGGGAAAGAGAATATAACTAGCAACTTTGTAATTCGTAATGATGGAAAAAAGATTTATTCAAGAAAAATTACATTTTCTGAGACACAATCTTCTAAGAATCTTCAAATAAATATTGATGCTTCTAAAAAAGGAATTCGCTACTTTTCAGCTTCATTAGAACCCTTTAATCAAGAAAAAAATATATTAAATAATAGCAGAAATTTTTCGGTTGAAGTTATTGATGAGCAATCAAAAATACTAATTTTATCCTCTGTTGTTCATCCAGATATTGGAACTTTAAAAAATAGTATTGAACGAAATAAGCAACGATCGGTATTCTTCTCTCATATTAACGCTTTTACTGGAAATATTGATGATTATCAGTTGGTTATTCTATATCAACCCAACCAAGATTTTAAAGACGTTTTTCAACAAATAAAAAATACAAATTCAAACTTTTTTTTAATTACCGGTGCCAATACAAATTGGAGTTTTTTAAACAAACAACAGTTAGGTTTTGAAAAAAAAGCGATTACTTCAAAAGAAGAATTTTCAGCATATTATAATTCAAAATTTTTAACATTTCTTCAAGAGGATATTGGTTTCAATAATTTACCAAGTTTAGTAGATTATTTTGGAGAAATTAATTTTTCGGTCGGTCATCAAGAATTATTATTTCAACAAATTAATGGTATTCAAACTCAGCAACCATTAGTGTCTGTTTTAGAAAAAGAGGGGCGGAGAACGATTGTATTATTTGGAGAAGGTATTTGGCGTTGGCGTTCAAGCTCTTATTTAGCAAGCAATAATTTTAAAGATTTCGATACGTTTTTAAACACAATTGTACAGTTTTTAGCTTTAAAGAAAAAAAGAGAGAGATTGTCCTTAAATTTTGAAACCTTATATGCTGCTAACGATAATATTCAAATTGGTGCTTTTTATACAGATAACAATTATCAATTTGATTCTAGGGCATTTTTAGAGTTAACTCTTGTTAATACTAATACAAAAAAAGAAGTAGATTATGCATTTAGTTTGCAAGGAAATTCATATCAGCTTACTTTACAAAATTTAGAGGCCGGAAGTTATACCTTTAAGGTAAGTGTTTCTGGGCAACAAATAGCAAAGACTGGTGCATTTAAAATTACCCCTTTTAATGCAGAAGAACAGTTTACTTCAGCAAACCATAATAAGCTTTTATCATTGGCAGAAAAATCTTCAGGAAAACTTTTTTACAGTACTCAAAGTATGCAGCTTGTGGAAGAACTTCTAGAGAATAAAAACTATTTTACGGTACAAGAGGCTAAAGAAAAAGAGTTTTTTTTAATCGATTGGAAATTGCTACTATTTCTATTAGTTACCTTGCTGAGTATAGAATGGTTTGTTAGAAAATATTTTGGGAAGATTTAATGTTTGTGTAAATTGATTCCCTTAAAAAAAGGCTCAGATTCCCTCAGAATATCGTAAATTTGAATAAATTTAAATAAATAGTAAAATGGCAAATAATCAAATGGATTTAAAGTTTCCAAAAGGAGGCGTTTTTTTTGTAGTATTAGCAGTAGTGCTTTTAATATTGTTTTCGAAATCAACAGTAACTATTGGACCAGGTGAAGGTGGAGTTATTTTTGAAACTTTAGGAGATGGTATAAATACCGAGAAGACCTATGGAGAAGGTTTTCAAATAGTAGCTCCTTGGAATAGAATGATTGTAAGAAAAGTGCGTCAGCAGTCAATTTCAGATGAAATGAATGTACTTTCTGTGAATGGTTTAGAAGTAAAGGTAAACGGAACAATATGGTATGAGCCAGAATTTGCTAATTTAGGTAAATTGATAAAAACAAAAGGAGAGGATTATGAACGTGAACTACTAGATCCTGCAATTAATGCTGCAGCAAGAAGTGTAGTAGGTAGGTATACTCCAGAGCAATTATACTCTAGTAAACGAGATGTAATTGAGCAAGAAATTTTAGACGAGGTTCAGTTGGTTTTAAAAGATCAATTTTTATCTGTAAAAAGAGTATTGGTAGAAGATGTAAAACTGCCAAGTACAATTAGAATTGCAATTGAAACGAAGTTAAAACAAGAGCAAGAATCTTTAGAATACGAGTTCCGATTAGCGAAGGCTAAGAAAGAAGCAGAGAGACAAAAAATTGATGCAGAAGGTAAAGCAGTAGCAAACAAAATTTTAAGTGCTTCGTTAACAGATAAAATTTTACAAGAAAAAGGAATTGATGCAACTTTAGAGTTGTCGAAATCTCCTAACAGTAAAGTAATTGTTATCGGTTCTGGAAAAGACGGTTTACCTATTATACTAGGAAATCAATAAAAAATAATCTTATTAATAGTTTTAATCCAGCTTTTTAGCTGGATTTTTTTTGCATAAAAGTAAAACATATTCTTGTTAACAACACTTTAAGTGAATGTGCTAAAATTCTGTTAAACACAAAAAACAATGTAACCAAACAACAAATAATACGTCTTATGAGTGTAAATAAATTTGAATTAGTATTATGATTTTAGAAAAGAAAATGCCTAAAAGTGAAAAGAAAATTGTTTCTGTAGCATCTAAAAGAACTACTTGGAACACAAGAAGAAAATACAACTATAAATATATAACTACGGTTTTTTAAGTTGTAATTTAGTTTTTTTGATAGTTAGTTAAAGGGTTAGTAATTAAAAAAGTTCTAACCCTTTTTTGTGTTAATTTTTTACAGGTATTTTATCACGGTCTATTTTTCCGTTTTTAATTGCCTTATAGTTTTCATAACAATCTAAAACAGCTTCTATCATTTGTAAGTCAGATGCTTTTTTTATAAAGTATTCAGAATACTTACAATCCGATAATAATTCCGACAATTCTTGCCTATCCATTTCTAGGTACTCCATCATTACCTCTCTATCAAATTTTCCTGCGAGCATTTTACGAAGATTATCTTCATCTTTAAGCTTTTGAAGTTTTTTTAATTGTTTCGGTTTTTTACCAAAAAGGTTATAAAGAAAATCTACTGGTTGAAAAATTGCAGCCAATGGAGAGGAATAACTAGATTTTCTACTATTTCCTACTTCGTACGTTTGTCTGAGTCCATTAATATGAATTCTTGTAAATCTGTCTTTAGGTACCATTTTTACATCTACTTCTAAAACTCCAATTAATTTGGTAGATTTTATTACCACTTCTTTTACTTCTTGTGGCTTCTCAAACAAGGCAATTTCTAACTCATTACCTTTTAACAAGTCGTTTGTAACTTTTAGTTTTATAGAAGAAAAACCAAGGTATGAGACTAGAATAGTATCGTTAACTTTGGTTGGTAATTCAAAATATCCTTCATCATTAGTAATAGTTCCTCTTACAGAATTTAGGTTTAAAACATGAGCAGCACTTAGTTTTTTATCTGTTTCAGCGTGAATTATTTGTCCTTTTAAAACCTTTGTTTTTAAAGTATCTATTTGAGTAAATGCACTCACAGTAAATAGTAAGCACAGTATTATTAGTATTTTTTGCATGTTACAATATTAATAATAAAGTTATATAGTTTGGTTAATTATTTGTGAAAGAAAGATAAAATAGTAAAATGTGGAGGTATAAAAATGAAGATGCCTGTAATTCTGGAGCTGTATAGAAAGTACAAAGGTAAAATTAAAACTTTTTTAAAGTGCGCACGAGAAGATTCGAACTTCCACTTTCTTACGAAAACAGCCCCCTCAAGGCTGCGCGTCTACCAATTTCGCCACGTGCGCTAATTAAAAATAAAAAAAGTTAAGCAAAGAGCTTAACTTTTAGTGACCGGGCTGGGGCTCGAACCCAGGACCCTCTCCTTAAAAGGGAGATGCTCTACCAACTGAGCTACCAGGTCTTTTGTTAAATCGGTTGCAAATATACTATCAATCATTGGTTTTATTGCCATAAAATTGAATAAATTTTAGCGATATTTGTAAAAAACTATAAATAATGAAAATTATTCTTCTAGGCTATATGGCTTCAGGAAAATCTACAATTGGTAAACAACTTTCTAAAAAGCTGGATATTAATTTTTTAGACTTAGATGATTATATCTGTAAAAAAGAAAATAGTACTATAGAGCACATTTTTAAAACCAAAGGAGAAATTTATTTTAGAAAAATTGAACATCAATATTTAAAAGAAGTTTTAGCAAAGAAGGATGATTTCGTGCTTTCTTTAGGAGGTGGAACCCCTTGCTATGCAAATAATATGTCTGTTATAAAAAATGCAGATGCAACTAGTATTTATATTCAGGTTAGCGTTTCAAATTTAGTAGCACGTTTACTAAATGAAAAAGCAAAAAGACCACTAGTTGCAAGTTTAAACGATGATCTGCTTACAGAATTTGTTGCGAAGCACTTATTTGAAAGAAGATTTTATTATGAACAAGCAACAAAAACGATACAATCAGATGCTAAAAAAGTATTTGAATTGGTAGCTGAAATTGAAAAAATGTTACACTAAAAAAGCACTACTTTCAGCACCGTTAAAAGTTACTTGTACGTGTTCTTTAATAGAGGTAGATAAAGAGATTCCTTTAAAATCTGCCTTTACAGGATATTTTTTATGATTTCTATTAACAAGTACCGCTGTTTTAAATCTCTTAAGTGGAACTTCAAGAAAATGTTTAATTCCATAAATTAAGGTGGTTCCAGAGTTTAGAACATCGTCTACCAAAACCAATGGTTTATTCTTATAATCAGTAACCTCTAAACTTGTTGTAATAGGCTGTAGCGGTTTTTTCTTGTTTATATTTACCTCACATAAAACAACTTCTAAAGTAGAAATTTCCTTTAAAACAGCTGCAATTTTATTGGCTAGCACAAAACCGTTTCCAATAATACCTGCTATAATTACCACTTTTTCATTGCTATTGTTTTCATAGATTTCGTAGGCAATTCTTTTTACTTTTTGATTTATTTGTAAAGTATCTAAAATAACGTTTTTTGTAACTGTCATAATCTATTTATAAAATTTCGTCTGTATTATTATCAAAAGATTCATCTTGATAATTTTCAATATCTCTTCTATCTTTTTTTGTGGGTCTACCGATTCCTTTTTTTCGATAATAGTCTTTGGCATATTTCAAGAGCTCTGTGTTTGCAAAGGCTTCTTTTGGTGTAACATCCTTTCTGTATTGATCTACAAGTTTTGCTCCAAGTCTACTTTCAGGTAAATTTAAAACTTTTATTTGATAGTTAATTTGATTTTTTCTAATGATTATTAACTCTCCTACAAAAACCTCTTTCGAGGGTTTTACATTTTTAGCGTCTATTTTTACTTGACCTTTTTTACAAGCATTTGTTGCAATACTTCTTGTTTTAAAAAATCGAATACACCACAAATATTTGTCAACTCTCATAAAAAAATAATGTTTGTCTTTTTACAAAGGTATAAAAATGGTAAATTGCAAGCTCTAATTTTAAGTATAAATGAACAAAATAAAAAATATTTTTTTACTTCTAACAATAGGAGTAATTACCATTGTTTCTTGTGATGATAACAATCTTGGTTTTGTAAATCCTTTTGAAGGTTTTGATTATGAAGCACAAGCAGTAATAGATAATGATACTTTGGTAACATTTCTTAAAACACATTACTTTGATGCTACGCTAGATTCGGTTAAAACGTTAAGTACAGGCAAAACGTCTCTTTTTGATGAAACAAGTAAGTTAACCTCTATGAAAGTTACTCAAAATGACATAGAGCATACTTTGTACATTTACATTCAAGAGCAGGGAGTTTCGAATCCTGTAAAATCTTTTCCAACTGTTATGGACTCTGTTTATGTTAAGTATTCGGGAATTGCTCTAGACGGAACAACACTTAGAACCTCTACTTTTGATAGCAATGAAAGGGGTATTTGGTTTACTTTAAACTCTGTTATAAAAGGGTGGACGCATGGTTTTACCAAATTAAAAAGTGGTACTCTAAAGACAGCTGCTAATGGCGGGCCTTTTAATGGTCCAATCACATACTTAAATACTGGAAAAGCAATCTTGTTTATACCATCTGGTTTGGCGTACCCATCTAGTTCTCTAAATAATATTAGCAGTGCTTTGGTTAACACAAATTTAATGTTTCGTGTAGAGTTACTTGATATTGTAGAAGATACCGATCATGATAATGATGGAGTACCTTCTATTGATGAAGATGCAAACAATGATGGAGACCCAACAAACGATTTTAGCGATGTAAGCAATCCAAATTTACCAGATTATTTAAATCCCGATATCAAATAAAAAGATTTATGCACAAAAAAATGCGTTAGAATTTCTAACGCATTTTTTTTTAATGATACTATATTTATAATAATTTATAAATTAATTTTTATCGATAATACTTCCCGATCCTATAGTTGTTGATTCCACATCTGCAGGATTTCCTTTGTAAAAAATATTACCAGAGCCAATTAAGTTCGCTTCAATCTTATTATTTACAGTTACTTCTATATTACCAGAACCCGCAATATTTCCTTTCGCTTTATTGGTTACTAATTGGTACGCTTTAATATTTCCAGATCCCGCTACAGAGGCAGTTATTTTATTCGTTTTTCCTTTTAAATATATGTTACCAGAGCCCCCAATATTTGCTTTAACTGCATCGGTATTAATTGATAATCTAATAGAACCAGAACCCCCAATATTTACATTAAAAGTATCTGATGTAAAATTATCTTTACTTGTAACACTCCCAGATCCTGCCAAAAATACACTATCAATTTCTAAGTAAGTTACAGTAATTGTAATTTGTTTACTATTACTAATGTTGATGTTTTTTTTAAAATTTATTTTTAAAATATCATTATCAATTTCTGTTTCAATAAGTTTTATAATATTTTCCTCTCCCTTTATTACAACTTTTTCTGTGGTTCCTTTTTCTAGAATAACATTAAAAGAGCCTCCAGACATAATACCTTTAAAATTACTTACGTTTTTAGAGATACTTGTAATGTTTCCGTTACCTTTTATTTTTTTAGCACCACCAAACCAATTTTGGGCACTAATAGTAAAGCTTAGTAAAAGGATACTAGTTGTTAAAATTATTTTTTTATGCATCGTATTTTGTTGTTAGAATTAATAATATAGCCGTTTTTATTCATTTTTTGAATAAGTTACCTATATCAAAGACGTAGTATTTATATAATTGTTACATTGTTTTAATAAAAAAGAACTATTTTTAATTTTATTGATTCAACTGCCAAACAATTGCCCTACATTTCACTTTAATTTGGCATAACAATTGTAATTTATTCTAATGATATTGGTATTGTGTGATTTTAAATACTGATAATCAACAATTTAATAATGATAAATTTGGTGTTGATTTTTTGAAAATCGAAAATCAATGTCAGTATGACAGAAATATAACAGATGAGCAAATCAAAAATAATACATTTAGACAATTTGTCGCTTAGCAATATGTTAAATGAAGATTCTGAATTGATTCCTTTAATGACACCAGAAGATGAAGAAATTATCAATAAAGAAAGTGTTCCAGAAATTTTACCAATTTTACCTTTAAGAAATACCGTTTTATTTCCGGGTGTTGTTATTCCTATTACTGCTGGTAGAGACAAGTCGATACAATTAATTAAAGATGCTAATAAAGGAGACAAGGTAATTGGCGTAGTAGCTCAAAAGAACGAAGATGTAGAAGAACCAAGCTTAAAAGATATTCACAAAACAGGTGTTGTGGCACAGATACTTCGTGTTTTAAAAATGCCCGATGGTAATACAACGGTTATTATTCAAGGAAAAAAACGCTTTGAAATAGACACTATCATTCAAAATAAGCCATACTTAAAAGCTACCGTAAAAGAATCTTTAGACGATAGAGCAGTAGAAGACGAGAAAGAGTTTGAGGCTATTATTGCTTCTATTAAAGAACAAGCTTTAGAGGTAATTAAAGAAAACCCAATGTTACCTTCAGAGGCATCTTTTGCTATAAAAAATATTAAGTCAGATGCTTTTTTGGTGAATTTTATTTCATCAAACATGGATTTATCAGTTGCTCAAAAGCAGGTGATTCTTGAAAAAGACAATCTAAAAGAACGGGCACTTTTAGCCTTAAAAAACTTAAATAAAGAGCTTCAAAAGTTAAAACTTCGAAATGATATTCAATCCAAAACAAGAGAAGATTTAGATCAACAACAAAGAGAGTATTACTTACATCAGCAGCTTAAAACTATTCAAGAAGAGCTGGGCGGTGTTTCTAATGACCAAGAGTTAGAGGAAATGCGAGCAAAAGGTAAAACAAAAAAGTGGTCTAAAGAAGTTGCTACTACTTTCGAAAAGGAACTAAATAGGCTAAAGCGTATGAATCCTCAGATGGCAGAATATGGGGTTCAAAGAAATTATTTAGAACTACTTTTAGAGCTTCCATGGGGAGTATTCACTAAAGATAAGTTCGATTTAAAAAGAGCTACTAAAATTTTAGATAGAGACCATTTTGGTTTAGAGAAAGTTAAAGAGAGAATTATAGAACATTTGGCTGTTTTAAAGTTGAGAAACGATATGAAATCGCCAATAATTTGTTTGTATGGTCCTCCGGGTGTTGGTAAAACTTCATTAGGAAAATCTGTTGCAGAGGCTTTAGGAAGAAAATATGTAAGAATGTCTTTAGGCGGTTTAAGAGATGAAGCGGAAATTAGAGGACACCGAAAAACATACATAGGAGCTATGCCAGGAAGATTAATTCAGAATTTAAAAAAAGCAGAAAGTTCAAATCCTGTTTTTGTTTTGGATGAGATTGATAAGTTAGGTCAAAGTCATCAGGGAGATCCTTCTTCGGCAATGTTAGAAGTATTAGATCCAGAACAAAACGAGGCATTTTATGATAATTATTTGGAAGTAGGTTATGACTTATCTAAAATTCTTTTTATTGCAACCGCCAATAATTTAGGGCAAATTCCTTGGGCGCTAAGAGATAGAATGGAAATTATTAATGTTACAGGTTATACTATTGAAGAAAAAGTAGAAATAGCAAAAAGACATTTGCTACCAAAACAGTTAAAAGAACACGGTTTATCTAGTAATGATTTAAAATTGGGTAAGCCTCAAATTACACAAATAGTAGAAGGTTACACAAGAGAGTCTGGTGTGAGAGGTTTGGAGAAGCAAGTTGCAAAAGTAGTTCGATTTGCAGCAAAGTCGATTGCAATGGAAGAAGAATATGACATTGCCTTGTCTAAAGAAAAAATTGAAGAAATTTTAGGAACTCCTAGAAATAGAGATAAATTCGAAAATAATGATGTTGCTGGTGTAGTTACTGGATTGGCTTGGACACAAGTCGGAGGAGATATTTTGTTTATAGAATCGATATTATCTAAAGGAAAAGGTACACTTTCGATAACTGGTAATTTAGGAACTGTAATGAAAGAATCTGCAACAATTGCTTTGCAATATATAAAGTCTCATGCAGAAGAATTCGGAATTAAACCTACTGTTTTAGAAAAATACAATGTTCATATTCACGTACCCGAAGGAGCTACTCCAAAAGATGGTCCTAGTGCAGGTATTACCATGTTAACTTCTTTAGTTTCTTCTTTTACACAGCGAAAAGTTAAAAATAAATTAGCTATGACAGGTGAAATTACGTTACGTGGTAAAGTGTTACCTGTGGGCGGTATTAAAGAGAAAATTCTTGCGGCAAAAAGAGCAAATATTAAAGAAATTATTTTGTGTGAAGACAATAGGAAAGATATTTTAGAAATAAAAGAGTCTTATTTAAAAGGGTTAACTTTTCATTACGTGTCTGATATGAAACAAGTAATTGAATTGGCTTTGACCAAACAAAAAGTACAAAATGCTAAGAAGTTCTAAGTGTAATTTATTTATAAAAAAAGCCTTCATCGAAGGCTTTTTTTTATGAATTATTTAAAATATTTTTTTGAGTTTTCCCAATACACATCCATTTCTTCTAAAGACATTTCAGCAATATTTTTACCAGATTTTTGAGCCTCTTTTTCTAGAAACCGAAAGCGATTGATAAATTTTTTGTTAGTCTTTTCTAAGGCATTTTCTGGATTTACACCAATAAAACGAGCATAATTTATCATTGAAAAAAGAACATCACCAAATTCTTTTTCTATATTTTCTTTATTATTGGCTATTATTTCGTCGTTCAATTCGCTTAATTCTTCTTGTACTTTTTCCCAAACTTGTTCTGGTTTTTCCCAGTCAAAACCGACACCTGCAACTTTTTCTTGAATTCTACATGCTTTTACTACTGCTGGTAAACTTTTTGGGACACCCTCTAACACAGAACTTTTGCCTTCTTTAAGTTTCAGCTGTTCCCAATTCTTTTTTACCTCCTCTTCATTTTTAACTTTAACATCTCCATAAATATGTGGATGTCTAGCAATTAATTTATCTGAAATTGCGTTGGCTACATCTGCAATATCAAACGCTTTTTTTTCGCTACCAATTTTGGCATAAAAAACCAAGTGCAAAAGTACATCACCTAATTCTTTTTTTACTTCTTCTAGGTCATTGTCTAAAATAGCATCTGCCAATTCATACACTTCCTCTATAGTTAAGTGTCTTAAACTTTCTAAGGTTTGTTTTTTATCCCAAGGGCATTTTTCCCTAAGGTCATCCATAATATCTAACAGACGATTGAAAGCTTTTAATTGATTTTCTCTATTATTCAAAATGATATTTAGTGAAATGATATTTTTAAAATCAGATTATAAATCCTACTGATATTAAGAAATTTTTAAAAAAATATTTAGATTTCCCTTTGGCTTACAATAAGAATATTTTTATGCTTTTTCTTCAGTGTTTTCTTCAACAGATGTTTCTATTTTAGAAAAATCCATCCCTGAACTTACCAGGATATTAAACCACTGAATTACTTTTTTTATGTTTGAAGAATACACTCTTTCTGCATCATATTCAGGAAGAACATCAGCAAAAAAATCGGTTAACTTTTTAGCACTTTC
Source organism: Polaribacter tangerinus (assembly GCF_038024095.1). NCBI lineage: Bacteria > Pseudomonadati > Bacteroidota > Flavobacteriia > Flavobacteriales > Flavobacteriaceae > Polaribacter > Polaribacter tangerinus. Next base: position 2,603,942 of record NZ_CP150668.1, read on the forward strand.
CTTGTGAGAAATTGCTTCTTTTCCTCCTGTCTTCTCAAACATTGCTTTAAAAACTTCTAGTAAAGGCTTGTCTTCTTCAAAAGTATAAATAGCAATGTTTTCTAGTAAGCTTACATTTTGCGTAGCATTAATAGCAATTCTTTTCTTGTCTGACAATGCCGACACAATTATTGCATTTTTAGATTGAGATACTACTTCAAATAAACCAGGCTTTCCTGTAACCGATATAATTTTATTAAATTCCATAATGTATATTTTTTGTCTTTAGACTATTTTCCTTTTTTTATGTTTGGAAATCGCATTCTGTAATCTGCTCTAATTTTTCCTTTAGAAATATTTTCTAATTTCTTTTTTATCAATCTTTTTTTAAGAGAAGAAAGTTTATCGGTAAATAAAATACCTTCAATGTGGTCATATTCATGCTGAAAAACTCTTGCTGCTAACCCATCTAATTCTTGGGTATGCTTTTTAAATTCTTCATCAAAATATTCTATGGTAATTTTAGGTTTTCTAAAAACATCTTCTCTTACATCTGGTATGCTTAAACATCCTTCATTAAAAACCCATTCTTCTCCTTCTTCGTTAATTATTTTTGGGTTTATAAAAACGTTTTTAAAGTTTTTTAGAGCTTTCCTATCTTTTTCAGATAAATCTTCGTCTTCTGCAAAAGGAGAAGCGTCTATTACAAACAGTCGAATTGCTTTTCCAATTTGAGGAGCTGCCAAGCCAACACCCGATGCGTTGTACATGGTTTCTTGCATGTTGGTTATTAGGGATTTTAAATCTGGATAGCTTGGTGTTATATCTGATGCAATTTTTCTTAAAACAGGATCTCCGTAGGCAACTATTGGTAAAATCATTTTTTATATTTTAAAAACGTTTGCAAAAATACAATTTACAATCACGAATTACGAATTTTTGCTAATCAAAATTTACTTATTATAAAGGTAAGATTGTAAAATAATGGTGGCACTAATTTCATCAACCATCGCTTTATTTCTTCGTTGTTTTTTGTTCATGCCACTATCTATCATTGTTTGAAAAGCCATTTTAGAGGTAAAACGTTCATCGACTCTAGTTACAGGTATTTTAGGAAATGATTTTGTTAATTTCTCTAAAAAAGGAATAATTAGTGATTCGCTTTCGCTGTCGGAGTTGTCCATCTGTTTAGGCTTTCCCACCAAAAATAGAGAAACTTTTTCTTTCGATGTATAGTTTTTAAGAAAAGCTATAAGTTCTGGGGTTGCAACGGTAGTTAAACCAGAAGCAATAATTTGTAATTCGTCGGTAACGGCTATTCCCGTTCTTTTTTTCCCGAAATCTATTGCTAAAATTCTAGCCATTTATAATAGTTTTTGCAAAAATACGTTTTTTAAACAAAGCAGAAATATCTGTTTAAAAAATGTATCTTCGCTTTCAGTTTTTAAGGATAGAATTATATTTGTAGAAATTATAATATTACAATGAAAGAAATTAGAGAAATTATAGAATCAGCTTGGGAAAATAGAGATTTGTTAACAGAGCAAAAAACAATTGACACCATTAGAAAAGTAGTTGATTTATTAGATAAAGGGACTTTAAGAGTAGCAGAGCCTATTGCAAATGGTTGGCAGGTAAATGAATGGGTAAAAAAGGCGGTGGTTTTATATTTCCCAATTCAAAAAATGGAAACATTAGAAGCTGGTATTTTTGAATATCATGATAAAATTCCTCTAAAAAGAAATTTTGCAGAAAGAGGTATACGAGTTGTTCCGAATGCTGTTGCAAGGCATGGAGCATATATTTCGGAAGGCACAATTTTAATGCCAAGTTATGTAAATATTGGTGCTTATGTTGATGAAGGTACTATGGTAGATACATGGGCTACTGTTGGTTCTTGTGCACAAATAGGAAAAAATGTTCACCTTTCTGGGGGTGTTGGTATTGGAGGGGTTTTAGAGCCATTACAAGCTGCTCCGGTGATTATCGAAGACGGAGCGTTTATAGGTTCTAGATGTATAGTAGTAGAAGGCGTTCGAGTAGAAAAAGAGGCAGTTTTAGGAGCAAACGTAGTATTAACTATGAGTACTAAAATTATTGATGTTACAGGTAATGCACCTGTAGAAATGAAAGGAGTGGTACCAGCTCGTTCTGTGGTTATACCTGGAAGTTATACCAAAAAATTTGCTGCTGGAGAATACAATGTACCTTGTGCGTTAATTATTGGAAAAAGAAAAGAAAGTACCAACAAAAAAACTTCTTTAAACGATGCTTTACGTGAGTATGACGTAGCTGTTTAAAGAATAACTTTTATGACAAAAATATCGGCAATAATACCTACTTTAAATGAAGAAATTCATATTGCAGATGCTATCAAATCTGTTGGTTTTGCTGATGAAATTATTGTTATAGATTCTTTTAGTACAGATAAAACACTAGAAATCGCAAAAAAGTATAATGTAAAAATCATCAAACGAAAGTTTGATGATTTTTCTTCTCAAAAAAACTTTGCAATTTCTCAAGCTAATTATCCTTGGATTTATCTTTTGGATGCAGATGAAAGGGTAACTACAGAAGTAGAAAAAGAAATTTTGGAAGCCGTTAAAAGTCCGAATGATTTTGTTGGCTTTTATGTACGTAGAACTTTTTATTTTTGTGGTAAAAAAGTGAATTACTCTGGTTTTCAGAGGGATAAAGTAGTTCGTTTGTTTTTAAAAGAACATTGTAAGTATGTTGGTGTAGTTCATGAAACAATAAAAACAAGTGGCTATTTAGGTTTTTTCAAAAGCAAAATAGAACATTATTCATATAGAAACTACGATCATTATATTTCAAAATTAAATCATTATGCTTCTATAAGAGCAAAAGAACTTCATGGTAAAGGTAAAAAAGTAAATGCGTATCATGTACTTATAAAGCCACCAGCTCGTTTTGTAATACATTACTTCATCCGGTTGGGTTTTTTAGATGGTTTTACAGGTTTTTTAGTAGCAAAGACACAAGCTTATGGTGTGTTAACAAGGTATATAAAACTGTGGTTGCTTAATAAAAAATATAGCAAAAATGCAGAATAATAAAGAGATAGTTGTTGATGCTGTTATAACTTGGGTAGATGGTAACGACCCATCACATCGGCAAAAAATGGAAAAATTTATAGTAAATAAGAATACTATAGATAATAAAGCAGTAAGAATGCGTTATGATCAGGTTAATGAAATTGAATTTTCTGTGAGGTCTATTTTAAAGTATGCAACATTTGTAAGAAATATTTTTATAGTTACCGATAATCAAACTCCAGATTTTTTAAAAGATAAGGAGTACGCAAAAAAAGTTTTTCCGAATGTAATTATTGTAGATCATAAAGTTATTTTTGAGGGATATCATCAGTATTTACCAACATTTAACTCTTTGTCAATAGAATCTCTATTATATAAAATTCCAAACCTTTCTGAACATTTTTTATATTTAAATGACGATTTCTTTTTTTGTAATCCAGTAAAAGTATCCGATTTTTTTATAGATGATAAACCTGTTATTCGTGGCTTTTGGACTCCATTTTATCAAGATATATGGTACAAAAAATTACAAAAAGTATTCTATAGAATTTTAGGAAAAAAAGGTAAAGAAAATGTGTATGGCTTTAAAAAGGGACAACAGAATATTGCTAAAATTTTAGAGTTTGATAAATATGTTAGAATAGATCATACAATTGCGGCTTTGAGAAAATCAACTTATGTAAATTTTTATAAAGAATTTCCCGAGCTATTAGACATCAACATAAAACATCGTTTTAGGCATTATGAGCAATATGTAAGCCATTCTCTTGCGGATCATTTAGAGATAAAAAACAATTCTTATTTTTTAAAAAACGATTTTCAACTATTATACTTTCAAAATTACAAAAAACCACTTTTTTGGTTGAAATATAAATTGAGAAAAGCTGAAAACAATCCTAATAAATTGTTTTTGTGTATGCAAAGCTTAGATCAATGTCCGCCCCAAAAGTTATCCTACATTAAATCTTGGCTTCAAAATAAATATAACTAAATAATTATTGTTCACTTTTTGTATGCTATATTTTAATAGTAAATTTGCAAACGAAAAAAAATACTCAATCTTGAGTTTTTGTCAGAAATACAATGAATTACAAAGAAGCAATATCCTCAGAAATATTTACAGTCATTTCAAATGCATCAAAATTATTAGCTATTGATAGTTACGTAATTGGCGGGTATGTAAGAGACTTTTTTTTAAAAAGAGGTGTTGCAAAAGATATCGATGTTGTGGCGGTTGGAAGCGGAATTGAGTTAGCTCAAAAAGTATCCGACTTGTTACCAAACAAACCAAAAGTACAGATTTTTAAAACTTACGGAACCGCAATGTTGCGTTACAAAGACATAGAAATTGAGTTTGTTGGTGCCAGAAAAGAATCGTACTCCGAAGAAAGCAGAAATCCGGAAGTTATTGAAGGAACTTTACAAGACGATCAGAATAGGAGAGATTTTACCATTAATGCATTGGCTTTAAGTTTAAATGAGCATAATTTTGGCGAGTTGTTAGACCCGTTTAATGGAATTGAAGATTTAAAAAATAAAATTATAAGAACACCTTTAAATCCTGATATCACTTATTCTGATGATCCTTTAAGAATGATGCGTGCCATTCGATTTGCCACACAATTAAATTTTCAGATTGAAACGAACTCATTAGAGGCCATTGCTAAAAGTGCGCATCGTTTAAAAATAATTACTAAAGAACGTATTGTAGATGAACTTCATAAAATTTTAGCTTCATCAAAACCATCTATCGGTTTTTTATTATTAGAAAAAACAAACTTATTGCCTTTAATTTTACCTGAATTAATTGCGCTTAAAGGAGTGGAAGAGGTAGAAGGACAGAAGCATAAAGACAATTTTTATCATACCTTAGAGGTGGTAGATAATATTGCAAAAAATACAGAAGATGTTTGGTTGCGTTGGGCTGCTTTATTACATGATATAGGTAAAGCGCCAACTAAAAAGTTTAGTAAAAAAGTGGGGTGGACTTTTCATGCGCATGAATTTGTTGGTTCTAAAATGGTTTTTAAGTTATTTAAAAGGTTAAAAATGCCTTTAAATAATAAGATGAAGTTTGTGCAAAAAATGGTTATGTTAAGTTCTAGGCCTATTGTTTTAGCTAGTGAAGTAACCGATTCTGCAGTAAGACGTTTGGTATTTGATGCTGGTGAAGATATTGATTCTTTAATGACGCTTTGTGAGGCAGATATTACCACAAAAAATCCAAGAAAATTTAAAAAGTATCATCAAAATTTTAATCTAGTAAGATCAAAAATTAAAGAGGTAGAAGAGAGAGATAAAATTCGTAATTTTCAACCACCAGTTACTGGAGAAGAAATTATGGAAGCTTTTAGCTTACAACCTTGCAGAGAAATTGGTCAGATTAAAGAAGCTATTAAAGAGGCTATTTTAGAGGGAGTAATACCAAATGAACATGAAGCTTCTTATAAATTTATGATAGAAAAAGGAAAGGCCTTAGGCTTGTAATTTGCTTGTTACAAGATTAAATTACTTACTTTCTAATAAATTTTGTTATGCCAAACTTTGCATAGTTACCAATTTGTAGTATTCTCCTTTTTGTGCCAATAATTCATCGTGCTTACCTTGTTCGACAATTTTACCTTTTTTTAATACAATAATTTTATCTGCTTTTTGAATAGTAGACAATCTGTGTGCAATTACTAAAGAAGTTCTATTTTGCATCATTTTTTCTAATGCTATTTGTACCAATTGTTCAGACTCAGTGTCTAAAGCAGATGTTGCCTCATCTAAAATCATTATTGGTGGGTTTTTTAAAACAGCTCTAGCTATAGATAAGCGTTGTTTTTGCCCGCCAGAAAGGGTGTTTCCACTATCGCCAATATTTGTATCAAATTTCTGAGGAAGATTGTCTATGAACTCCACTGCATTCGCAATCTCAGAGGCTTCTAAAACTTCTTTATTACTAGCTTTTTGATTGCCTAGTTTTATATTATTGGCAATTGTATCATTAAACAAAATGGAATCTTGAGATACAATACCCATTAAATTACGCAAGGATTTTTTTGTAATATCTTTAATATTAGTATCATCAATAAAAACCTCTCCTTTGTTTACGTCATAAAATCGGGTAACTAAATTAGCAAGAGTAGATTTTCCACTTCCAGATTGACCAACCAAAGCAACGGTTTCTCCTTTGTTAATTGTTAAAGAGAAGTCTTTTAAAACAAAAGTATCTTTGTATTTAAACGAAATATTTTTAAACTCAATTTTGCTAGTAAACTCTTTTTTTACCAAAGCATTTTGCTTTTCTATAATATCGTTATCTGTTTGTAAAACTTGCATAATTCTTTCTGCGGAAGCTTCTCCTTTTTGAACATTGTAGTAGGCAGTTGTTATTAACTTTATCGGATTTAAAACGGTGTAAAACAGTACAATATATCCAAAAAACTCGTCTGGTTCTAAAGCACTTGTTTTAGATAAAACTTCAGTTCCACCATACCAAAGAATAGCAATAATAGTAGCAGAACCTAAAAATTCGCTCATTGGAGATGCTAATGTTTGTCTATGAAACACACTCGTCATTAGGCTTTTAAATTCTTTAGTAGAATTATTAAATTTAGACTCAATAACATTTTCTGCATTAAAACCTTTTATAATTCTTAAACCAGTAAGAGTTTCCTCTATAAAAGATAAAAAATTACCAGTCTCTTTTTGAGCTTTTTCTGATTTTGCTTTTAATTTTTTACTGATAGATGAAATGATAAAGCCAGAAACAGGGAGAAGTATAAATACAAAAAGGGTTAATTTCACACTCATAAATAGCATAATTGAAATGGCAATTATTACTGTAAGTGGTTCTCTAACAATGGTTTCTATAGATGTTAAAATAGAGGTTTCTACTTCTTGAACATCTGCAGTCATTCGAGCTATAATATCTCCCTTTCTTTTTTTTGAAAAGTAAGAAATGGGTAAAGTAACTATTTTATGGTATAATTGATCTCTTAAATCTCTAACAATACCAGTTCTTAAAAACGTAATAGAGTAGGAGGCTAAATATCTAAAAAGGTTTTTTAAAAAGAACAAGCTTAAAGATAAAAAGCAAATAAAAACAAGTACTTTTATTTCTCCTTCATTAGTTATTTTTTGAGCAATAAAGTAGTTAAAACTTTCTTCTGCGTAGCTACCTATACTTGTAATACCTTGGTAAATTGGTTTCGAATTAATTTGTCTTTCCTTTTCAAAAATAATTCCCAAAACAGGAATAAATGCCAACACAGAAAGCACATTAAAAAGTGCGTACAAAATATTGAATACAATATTTAGTATTGTAAACTTTCTATATTTTTTTTCATACTTTAAAATGTCTTTGAAATATCCCATTAACTTAATTTCATTTCTTTAATAATTCGCGCAATTTTGGCATCAAGATTTTTTTCTACAGCTTCTGCATCAATAACATTTTCTAAGGAGCTTTTTACACTAAAATAAAATTTTATTTTAGGTTCGGTTCCGCTGGGTCTAGCGGCAACTCTTGTACCTGCTGCTGTTTGGTATATTAAAACGTTAGATTTAGGTAAATCGATATTTTTAATAGTGCCTGTAAGAAGGTTTTTTTCTGTTGATGCTTCATAGTCAAAGAGTGTAATTACTTTTTCTCCATCAATTTCTAAAACCGGTTTGTTACGCATATTCGATAACATTTGCTTTATTTCTTGGGCACCATCCATTCCTTTTTTTGTGATAGAAATTAAATGTTCTTTGTAAAAGTTATTTCTAACATAAATGGATAACAATTCTTTATAAAAAGAACTTCCTTGTTGTTTGGCTTTAGCAGCAACTTCACAAGCAAGTAATGTAGCTGTAACCGCATCTTTGTCTCTAACAAAATCTCCTACCATATAACCAAAACTTTCTTCTCCACCACCAATAAACTCTAACTCTGGAAAGTCTTTTACCATCTTGGCAATCCATTTAAAACCTGTTAAGCCAACTTTTGTTTCTACGTGATAGCCGGCAGCAACTTCGTTTACTAACTCAGAAGATACAATAGTAGAACCAACAAATTGTTTGCCATTTAGTTTGCCCTCTTCTTGCCATTTTTTTAGTAAAAATTCTGTCATTACCACCATCGTTTGGTTTCCATTTAACAGTTTCATGTTGCCCTTTGTATCTCTAACAGCCACGCCTAATCTATCACAATCTGGATCGGTGCCAATTACAATATCAGCATTTATTTTATTGGCAAGTTCAATAGCCATTTTAAGAGCTTCTGGCTCTTCTGGATTGGGCGATTTTACAGTTGGGAAATCACCATTTGGTGTTTTTTGTGCTTCCACAATGTGTACATCTGTATATCCTGCTTTTTTTAGTGCTTGTGGTACAGAAATAATAGAAGTACCATGTAGAGGAGTAAAAACTATTTTTAGATTATTACGGGATATCTTTTTAGATAAATTACCGTTTTTAACAGCATTATCTATAAAAACATCATCTACTTTATGACCAATTATTTCTATAAGTTTTTCGTTAGCATTAAAATTTATTTCAGAAAAATCTAAAGCATTTACCTTACTAATAATACCAATGTCTTGTGGTGGTACAATTTGACCGCCGTCTGCCCAATAAACTTTATAGCCATTATATTCTGGCGGATTATGTGATGCTGTTAATACAATACCAGCATCGCAGTTTAAATGTCGCACTGCAAAAGAAAGCTCTGGAGTAGGTCGTAAATCTTCAAAAAGATATACTTTTATGTTATTTGCAGAAAATACGTTGGCTACTGTGGTAGCAAATTTTTTACTGTTGTGCCTACAATCGTAAGCAATAACTACTTTTATTTGTGTTTTTTTTATGTTTTCTATTAAGTAGTTTGCGAGTCCTTGTGTGGCTCTTCCTAAAGTATATTTATTAATTCTATTGGTTCCGGCTCCCATAATACCACGCATACCACCAGTACCAAATTCCATGTCTTTATAAAATCGATCTTCTAAATCGGTAGCATTTGTATCAATTAAATGCTGTATTTCTTTTCTTGTATCAGTATCAAAAATAGGAGATAACCATTTTGTTGCTTTGTCTATGATTTTTGTCATTTTCTTTTAAATATAAGGTGCTCTAATAAAAAATGTAAAGATACATTTTAGAAATTGAGTTTTTCTTTAATAGCGTAGTGTTTTTCGTTGCTTTTGGTTTTAATTATCAATTCGCCTATAAAACCAGCTAAAAATAATAAGGTTCCTAAAACCATTGAAGTCAAGGCAATATAAAACCAAGGATTTTGAGTTACCAAAATTGTTTTAGTGCCTTGGTATAGTTTGTATAATTTTTGTGCGCCAATGTATAAGGCGGTGGTGGTTCCGAATAAAAACATAAAAGTACCACAGAGTCCAAAAATATGCATGGGTCTTTTTCCGAATTTAGACAAAAAAGAAATGGTAATTAAGTCTAGAAAGCCATTAATAAAACGTTCTATTCCAAATTTTGTAACTCCGTACTTTCTTGCTTGGTGCTGCACTACTTTTTCGCCAATTTTATGAAAACCTGCATTTTTTGCTAACACAGGAATATATCGATGCATTTCTCCACTAACTTTTACGGTTTTTATAACCTCGTTTTTGTAGGCTTTTAAGCCACAATTAAAGTCATGAAGTTTGAGACCAGAAGTTTTTCTGGCAGCAGCATTGAATAGTTTTGAAGGGATGTTTTTTGTAATTACGTTATCGTAACGCTTTTTTTTCCAACCAGAAATAAGGTCGAAATCTTCTTTAATAATAAGGTTGTAAAGTGCTGGAATTTCTTCGGGATTATCTTGTAAATCGGCATCCATAGTAATAACCACTTTTCCTTTGGCCATTTCAAAGCCTGCATCTAAAGCTTGGCTTTTACCAAAATTTCTTTGAAAACGAATCCCTTTTACAGTATTATTATTTTTGACGATATTTTTAATGATTGCCCAAGAGTTATCGGTACTACCATCATCTATAAAAATTATTTCATATAAATAACGATTGGATTGCAGAACATTTGCAATCCAATCGTGTAATTCTTGTAAAGATTCTTCTTCGTTAAGAAGTGGTATTACTACCGAAATATCCATACGTACATTTTTGGTTTAATACGTTACTTTGAGAAACTCAAAGTTTCATTAAATTAATAAGTTTCTTCTTCAGATTTTTTCATTACGGCTCCTGCAATTGCAGCAACAATAAAACCACCAATTGCACTACCAATAATACCAAAAGCAGCAATCATTGTTGGCGATTGAAAAGATTTACTCATTTCATTAGCAGCCTCTATTTGTTCTTCTGTTAAACCTTGGTCTAACATTTTCTGATTTTGAACTTCCATCATTTGAGACATAAAATCTGGCTCTATAAAGGTATTAAATACATATTGGTAAATAGCACCAACCAATGCTGCTAAAACAGCAATACCAACACCAATTTTTACACCTTGTCCCCAAGATAAAAAACCACCATTTGCAGTTTTAAATTGTTTTATACCATAAATAATAAAACCTATAAATAAAACACCTGTAAGTAGGCCTACAGACCAATGCGGATCTAAATGCATACCCATTGCATACATTACTAAGTTAATAACAATAGATACAACACCTAATAAAACACCATTGTTTACAATGAAGTTTTTACTGTTTACTTGATTTTCCATTTTTTAAATTCTAGTTTAGTTAGTTTTTTACAAATATATTCATTTCGTTGAAATAGCCATTAAATTTAAAAATAAATTAAATAACTTAACAATAGGTTAGTAGTCAGAGTATTATTAATGTTACATAAAAATTAATAAATTTTTAATTGTTTAAATAAAAATCTATTGTAAATTTGCACTGGCAAGTTCTACACAACTAGCTCCCTTTGAATCCTCCAGGGCGGGAACGCAGCAAAGGTATTAGGTTGTAGCAGTGTGATGTAGGTAGCTTGCCATTTTTTTTTGCCTTTTATCTAAGGTTTTAAACTTCTAATTGTAACTCCATTTCTTTATTTTTTTAGATATTTGTGTCGTTATAATCTTTTATAAATTATCTTCTTTTATGTCGAAAGTAGTTTTAATTACCGGTGCGTCTTCTGGTATCGGCCATGCAATTGCTACGTTTTTAGCAAATAAAAACTATAAAGTATACGGTACTTCTAGAAAACCGGACAATGTAAATAGCTTAAATTTTAACCTGATTCCGTTAGATGTTCTCAAAAAAGATACCATTGAGGCTGCCATAAGTTTTATATTAGAAAAAGAACAACAATTAGATGTTTTAATTAACAATGCCGGAATGGGAATTACCGGTCCTGTTGAAGAAACACCAACGGCAGAAATACGTACTGTTTTTGAAACAAATTTTTTTGGAGTAATAGAGGTTATGAAGTCGGCATTGCCACAAATGCGAAAGCAAAAAAGTGGTTTAATCATAAATATTACCTCTATAGCAGGCTACATGGGGTTGCCTTTTAGAGGATTGTACTCGGCAACAAAAAGTGCTTTAGAAATTGTTACAGAAGCTGTAAGTATGGAGGTAAAAGAATTCGGTATACAAGTAGTAAATGTTGCACCAGGAGATTTTGCCACCAATATTGCGGCTGGTAGATATCATACCCCAGTTTTTGAAAACTCAGCTTACAAGAAGAAGTATCAAGAGAATTTAAACCTTATGGATGCTCACGTGTCTTCTGGCATGAATCCTTTAAAAATGGCAGAAAAGATACACGAAATTATGGAAACAAAACAGCCAAAAGTTCATTATAAAGTTGGTGGTTTTATGGAGAAGTTTTCTATTGTTTTAAAGCGAGTTTTACCAGATAGAGTTTACGAAAAAATAATAATGAACCATTACAAAATGTAATAAATTGTATGGATGCCAAAACGTATTTATTGTTTATAAACTCCTAATAAATTGCCTTTTATTTAAAAGTAAATTCAGCTTTTCTAGTTATCTTTGTTGTAGCAAAAAATCGCGTTAGGGATTGTAGCGTAAATCCTTTTGTAGGAACGCTAGATTTGAAATTTGCTTTTTGCAAATTGATTAAGATAGTTGGTTACAAAAGATTGCAGCAAAAAGCCCGACCACTTTTTGTGGTAACGCCAAAATATAGAACAATACAATTAAATTAAATATACATGAAGTTTTTTATTGACACAGCAAATTTAGAGCAAATTAAAGAGGCGCAAGCATTGGGTATTTTAGACGGAGTAACCACTAACCCGTCTTTAATGGCAAAAGAAGGCATTACTGGAGCAACAAATATTATAAACCATTACAAAGCCATTTGCGAATTGGTAGACGGTGATGTTTCTGCAGAAGTAATCGCTACAGATTTCGACGGAATGGTAAAGGAAGGTGAGGCGTTGGCTGCACTAAACCCGCAAATTGTGGTAAAATTACCAATGATAAAAGATGGGGTAAAAGCATGTAAATATTTTTCATCGAAAGGAATTAAAACCAATGTAACATTGGTGTTTTCGGCAGGCCAGGCATTGTTGGCTGCCAAAGCTGGTGCAACTTATGTTTCTCCTTTTATAGGACGTTTAGATGATATTTCTACAGACGGTTTGAACTTAATTTCTGAAATTCGACACATATACAATAACTATGGTTTCGATACTCAAATTTTAGCAGCTTCTGTGCGTCACACTATGCACATTATAGATTGTGCTAAATTAGGTTCAGATGTAATGACAGGTCCTTTAAGTGCTATTGAAGGCTTGTTAAAACACCCATTAACAGACAGTGGTTTGGCCAAATTTTTAGAAGATTATAAAAAAGGAAACTAAGCCTTTTTAGAGCTTTAGATAAAGAATATTACGATATGAAAAGCAGGAATTAAGGTTCCTTTTTATTAGAAGCTAATTCCTGCTTTTCATTATATCTTTTTTAATTTATGTGCAAGTTACATTTGCTCATACAAATTTTATAAAAAATTAAAAAAGGATGTCATTGCAATCAGGGCTAAAAACTTTAAGCAGCAACAAGAAAAACTAGCTAATTTTTGTACACTAAAAATAATATTAATACCGCCTCTATAGCCAACAAAGCAAGCGTTTGTTTTCCTAAAAAAGAGCTTGCACAGCAAGTAATAGCTGCTTGTTTGCAATTTCAAATTACCAAAGTCGTAATTTCTCCTGGTTCTAGAAATGCACCCCTAACAATAGGTTTTTCAAACACCAAAAAAATAGAAACATACAGTGTAGTAGACGAGAGATCTGCCGCATTTTTTGCCCTTGGTATTGCTCAGCAAACAAGAAAGCCTGTAGCAGTTTTATGCACTTCTGGCTCGGCACTTTTAAATTATTATCCTGCCATTGCAGAAGCTTTTTACAGTAATATTCCTCTCGTAATTATTTCTGCAGATAGGCCAAAACATTTAATAGATATTGGAGACGGACAAACAATACGCCAAGAAAATGTTTTTAAAAATCACATTTTATTTTCTGCCAACCTTATCGAAAACTCTAAATTTACCACAAGAAATGCGCAACTTTTAGGAGAGGCAATGCAGTTAGCAGTTTCTAAACAAGGTCCGGTTCATATTAATGTTCCTTTTGATGAACCTTTGTATGAAACCGTTTCTGAGATGAATTCATATAATTTTCCGCATATTTCTTTGAGCTCTTTAGATAACTCTCACATAGAGTACGAAAAACTAGCACAAATTTGGAATGCCGCATCCAAAAAAATAATTTTAGTAGGTGTGCAGTATCCAGATGATGCTTTACAACAATTAATTAATTTTTATGCCGAAGATTCTTCTGTTTTAATACTAACAGAAACCACATCTAACTTGCCAAACAGCAAGGCTGTAGATGCAATAGATCAGTTAATTTTTTCTTTAGATGAAAAGCAATTTATATCGCTAAAACCAGATATTTTAATAACGTTTGGAGGTATGATTGTTTCGAAGAGAATAAAGAAATTTTTTAGAGATTTTTCTCCGAAACATCATTGGGATATCGATAGTAAAAAGGCTACCAATACTTTTTTCTGTTTGTCTGAATTTATACAAACTACACCGGTAGATTTCTTTTCGAAATTTAAAAGCTATACTACATTTTCATCCACTAACAATTATCAAAGTGAATGGTTGGCAATTAGAGATAAAAAAAGAGCCAAGCATCAAACTTTTTTTGAAACAGTAACGCATTCAGATTTTAAAGTCTTTAGTCAGGTTTTATATAAAATTCCCAAAAACAGTACCTTACAAGTTAGTAATAGCGCAGTAATTAGATATGCACAGTTGTTTTCTATAGATAAATCTATACATGTTTTTTGTAACAGAGGTACAAGTGGTATAGATGGTAGTACTTCTACAGCCATTGGTGCTGCTTTGGCAAGTAATAAACAAACAGTATTTATAACCGGAGACTTAAGTTTTTTTTATGACAGCAATGCGTTATGGAATGCATACATACCTAGTAACTTTAGAATTGTATTGATTAATAATTCGGGTGGTGGAATTTTTAAAATTATTCCGGGTCCTAGTAGCACAAATGCCACCGATTTTTTTGAAACGCCTCATTGTTTAACTGCAGAGCACTTGTGTAAAATGCATCAATTAGAATATTGTAAAGCTTACTCTACAGAAACAGTAAATAATGAATTGTCAACATTTTTTAATGCTTCAGAAAAACCAAAAATATTAGAGATTTTTACTCCTAGCTCAGAAAATGATGTAGTTTTAAAATCATACTTTAATTTTATAAAATAATGGAAAATACAGAAAACGATACTACAACTAATAACTTCGATTATCCTTTTAAAGAAGGTGATAAAGTAAACTTGTTAATAGAAACTACCACAGCTTTAGGATATACGGTTTTAATTGATGATGAGTTTGACGGATTGCTCTTTAGGAATGAGGTTTTCGAGGAACTAGAAGAAAATATGGAGGTTGTAGGCTATATTAAAAAGATTCGTGAAGATGGTAAAATAGACGTTTCTTTGAGACCACAAGGGTTTAAAAACGTGATTGATCTAGATGTAGAAAAAGTACTACAAAAGCTTAAAAATAGTCGTGAAGGTTTTTTATTATTAACAGATAAAAGTTCACCAGATTCTATAAGATTTCATTTAAAAATGAGTAAAAAAGCTTTTAAAAAGGCAATAGGAAATTTATATAAACAAAAGAAAATACTTATTAAACAAGATCGAATAGAATTAATTAAATAGTTAAAATTGCACAATGAAAAAATTTACTCTTTTAGCATTCCTACTTTGTACAACCATTACAACAGCTCAGTTTACAGAGGTCTTAACGTCAGACAGGCCAGGTATGGCATTATCACCTAATACGGTTGGTAAATATGTGTTTCAAACACAAACGGGTATCGATTTTCAAGATGGATTTTCTATCTCTAATCCGAATTCATACATTAGATTTGGACTTTCAGAAAAGTTAGAAGTAAATACTAGTTTTTCCTTTTACGGTTCGGAGTTTATTAGTGATTTGGTTTCAATAAACATTGGCGCAAGGTATCGTTTTAATTCACAAAATAGTAGCTATTCTTCGAGCATTCAGGTTACTCAATTTTTTTATAATGAACAAGCTAATACCTCTCAATTAACCTATATTTTTGGGGGTAATTTTACTGATAAATTATCATATACCACCAATTTGGGTATTTCAATAGCAGAATTTTCAACTATAGAAAACACCCATTTCGTAGCCAATATTGGGTATGTAATAAACCCTAAGTTAGGTGTTTTTGTAGAGTCTTTTGGTAGTATTTGGGACCAAAATTTTACGGTAAATTTTGATGCTGGTGCTTATTATTTGTTGAGTAACAATTTACAGTTCGACATTTCTATGGGAGATAATAATGGGTTTTTTACAAGTGCAGGAGTTTCTTGGAGAATTCCATATAAAAAGTAGTTTGTACATTACCGACCACCCACACGTAAAATATTTTCATAAAAAGCATCTGAGTTAGGATCTGCTGGGTCCATTTTTCCATACCCAATTTTATAATATTTTAGTGCTTTTTTTAAGTTCTTACCTTCCTCATAGTATCTGCCAATATAATAGTCGCCAAGTGGTGAGGTGGGAAAGAGTTTTAGTATCATCCTTCCAAAATTTAATAATTGGTCTCCATTCTCTTTTTCGATAATTATTTTTTCAACAGCAAAAATATCTACTTCGCGAATTCCTAAGTTACTCCCAAATAAATATTCTATATCTAAATATTTATTTTCTAGATAAGTAATCGCATCAATTGGCGATAAATCTTTAATATTTTTATCAAACTCTTCTTTAGAAATAGCCGCATAAATTTCAAATATTTTGCTTAAAGCTCTGGGTATTGCTTCGCTAATGGCAGCTGTGCTGCTTTTAGTTATAATGGTATCGTTAATTGGGTGAAAATTCGGAATTTCTAAGCTAGCTAATCCAAGTTGTAAATTTTGAATGATAGCTTGTTTTTGGTCGGAAAAGCGATTCGAATTATTGGTGTAATAATAAAAGGTGTTGTCTTCTTTTTGAAATCTTGGCAGATTAAAATTTTGAACTTGACCACCAATAAAATTAGAGAAACTTGGGTTTATACAAATGTAGGCATTTATAAAAGGTGTTTTTTCTCCCAAAAAATTGGTAATTAAATTAGCAGCAGTTCCCTCACCGATAATAGTAATAAATGGCGATGTTTTGTAGTTATTTTCAATTTCGAAAATAACTTCGTTTCTAATAAATTGATAAAAGTTTTTGTTGCTATTTGTTAAACTACCGTTATTTATATTAAAATACGTGTCTTTCTCTAACGTGTTTTTAATAGTTACACCTACAATAATTTGTTTAGGAGCAAGATCTTTTTTAGCAAATAAAACGGCATTTGCAACATATAAATCAAATAAATAACCAACATCTAAAACTACTGCTAAAGGGTAATTTTTTGTGTCGTCAGAACTATATCCTTCAGGTAAATATATTTTTAATTGCCTTGTTTCATTTAAAAAGTCTGAAGCTATTTTTTTTGATATAAGTTGTTGAGATATTCCATTGTAACAAAAAAGTAGGAATAATAATAGCGTCGATTTCTGAATCATCATTTAGAATGTTTATTTTTGTAAAATAAAATAGTGTGTTGATTGTCTATAACGACCAAAATACAAAAATATGATACAGCCCGATTGGAAAACAGTAAAAGAATACCAAGATATTACCTATAAGAAAGCAAACGGTGTGGCAAGAATTGCCTTTAATAGGCCAAATGTAAGAAATGCTTTTAGACCACAAACAACTAAAGAATTGTATGATGCTTTTTATGATGCAGGTGAAGATGTAAATATAGGAGTCGTATTACTTTCTGCAGAAGGGCCAAGCACCAAAGATGGCGTATATTCATTTTGTTCTGGTGGAGACCAAAAGGCAAGAGGACACCAAGGCTATGTAGGAGACGATGGATATCACCGTTTAAACATACTAGAAGTTCAACGATTAATTCGTTTTATGCCTAAAGCAGTAATTTGCGTAGTACCAGGTTGGGCAGTTGGCGGTGGACATAGTTTACATGTTGTTTGCGATTTAACACTCGCCTCTAAAGAACACGCTATTTTTAAGCAAACAGATGCAGATGTTACTTCATTTGATGGTGGTTATGGCTCTGCTTACCTAGCAAAAATGGTAGGTCAGAAAAAAGCAAGAGAAATCTTTTTTTTAGGAAGAAATTATTCAGCTCAGGAAGCTTTTGAAATGGGAATGGTTAATGCTGTTGTACCTCATAGCGAGTTAGAAAGTACCGCTTACCAATGGGCACAGGAAATTTTAGAAAAATCGCCAACATCAATAAAAATGTTAAAGTTTGCTATGAATTTAACAGATGATGGTATGGTCGGACAACAAGTTTTTGCGGGAGAAGCTACACGATTGGCTTACATGACCGATGAGGCTAAAGAAGGTAGAGATGCTTTTTTAGAAAAAAGAAAGCCTAATTTTCCTAAAAAGTGGATTCCATAAACAAATATATAGTCTGATTTTTTTTTTAGGGAGCATAAAAATTAAACCAATGTTATTTTATCAAGAGGTTTTAAAAATAATCAATACATTTTTTATTTCTTAACAATAAAACTTTCCCTATTTTTATCGAAATTTAGCACCTAATGAATCCACAAGAAGAATTTTTAACGTTTATAAATGAAGGCTATCAAACGAAAGGAGATTATATTTCTTTGGGAGCCGCTATGTTAGGAGAGGAAACGATAACAAATGCTTTTGTAAAAGTCCCTTTAAAAACTCTCAATAGGCATGGGTTAGTAGCAGGAGCTACTGGTACTGGCAAAACAAAAACATTACAAGTATTAGCAGAAAACTTATCTGAAAAAGGTGTACCTGTTCTTTTAATGGATATAAAAGGAGATTTATCAGGATTGGCAAAAAAAAGTCCTGGACATCCTAAAATAGAAGAAAGACATACAAAAATTGGATTTCCTTTTACACCTCAAAAATTTCCGATAGAAGTATTAACTATTTCTGAACAAAATGGTACAAGAATGAGAGCGACTGTCTCTGAATTTGGCCCCGTTTTATTGTCTAGAATTTTAGACTTAACAGAAACTCAAAGTGGTATTGTTGCCATTATTTTTAAGTATTGCGACGACAATAATTATGCTTTATTAGATATTAAAGATTTTAAAAAAGTTTTACAATTTGTTACCAATGAAGGTAAGGAAGAAATTCAGCAAGAATATGGTCGGATTTCAACTTCTTCTACGGGTGCAATTTTGAGAAAAATTGTAGAAATAGAACAACAAGGTGGTGATTTATTTTTTGGAGAGAAATCTTTTGATGTAAATGATTTAACTCGTTTAGATGAAAATGGTAAAGGAATTATATCTGTTTTAAGGCTTACAGATATTCAAGATAAACCTAAATTATTTTCTACCTTTATGTTGCAACTATTGGCAGAGGTTTACGAGAATTTTCCGGAGCAAGGAGATTCTGGTAGGCCAGAATTAGTTATTTTTATAGATGAAGCTCACTTGGTTTTTGAAGAAGCATCAAAAGCATTGTTAAATCAGATAGAAAGTATTGTAAAGTTAATTCGCTCTAAAGGTATAGGTTTGTACTTTGTAACTCAAAACCCGAAGGACGTTCCTGAAGATATTTTAGCTCAATTGGGTTTAAAAATACAGCATGCATTAAGAGCTTTTACGGCAAAAGATAGAAAAGCAATAAAGTTAGCGGCAGAAAATTATCCAATTTCTCCTTATTACGATACCAAAGAAGTTTTAACAAAATTAGGTATTGGAGAAGCATTTGTATCTGTATTAAATGAAAAAGGAATTCCTACACCTTTGGCAAGAACAATGTTAAGGGCTCCTATGAGTAGAATGGATATATTAACAAATAAAGAACTTACTGAAGTAATTAATACCTCTAGGATTTACTATAAGTATAATGAAAACTTAGACAGAGAAAGTGCCTACGAGTTGTTAAACAAAAAAATAGCTGCTGTAGAGCAAGAAGAAGCAAAAGAAAAAGAAATTGCAGAAAAAAGAAAACGCTCTAATACGGTAACAAGAAGGAGTTCAAGGCAAAACCCGATAGTTAAGGTATTAACAAGTGCCACTTTTATAAGAGCAGCATTCGGAATTTTAAAAAAAGTTTTAAAGTAACAAAAATCAAAATTGTACGTTATACTAACGTAAACAAAAAAGTATGAATCAAAAAAATATTTATTCAGTAGCAATAGCAATCTTTAGTTTATTATTTATAGTAAGCTGCGGTGACGGAAATAAGTTTAAAATAGAAAAAGGTAGAGTAGGAGCTTTAAATGCCAAAACTACAATTCAGGAGTTAAGCACTATTTTTAAAAATGACTCTATTGTTAAGAATTTAAGCGAAGGCGCTTTAGGAGATAACTATTTTCAGGACGACGATGAATATTTGATATACGAAAAAGGGGGCAACCACTTGCTTACTATTGTTCCAAAAGAACAGCTAGATAGTTTGTCTACCATAAAAAGTGTAGAAATTCATGATGCACGATATACAACAACAACCAATTTAACAGTTAATTCTAGTTTTTCTGAGATTAATGCTAATAATAATATCAATAAAATAGAGTCTACCTTTTCTACGGCAACTTTGTTTATAGATGATTTTAACATTACAATTGCTATTGATAAGGAAGAATTGGGGCTTAGAGATTTTAGTACGCAAAAAGTATCTTTAGGTCAAATTCCAGATTTGGCAAAAATGAAGTCGTATGTTGTTTGGTTTAATTAGGGCATATCCTTGAAAAAAATAGTCATGCTTTCCACTATATCTTTTTGTGTTTTTTTTAGTAGATACAATTTTTAATTATCAAAAGGATGTTGTTTCAATCGTTAATGTAAAATTTTAGTTTTCTATGAAAAAAAAATACACTGTTCAAAAATCACCATTTGTAGTTCCCACTACAGATGGCAAATTAATAGAAGAACATTTTGGTAATGCAACCCATAGAAACTCTCAGTTAAGTTTAGCGCACATGATTGCTCCACCAAATTGGAGTGAGCCATTTCAAACCCCAGAATTTGTAGAATACACCTATATTATTAGTGGGAAAAAGCAATTTAACATTAATGGTGAGTTGATAGTTTTAGAAGCGGGTCAGTCTATAAAAATTGAAAAGAATACACGCGTTCAATATTCAAATCCTTTTTCAGAACCTTGTGAATATATTGCTATTTGTTTGCCTGCTTTTTCTATAGAAACAGTTCATAGAGAAGAGTAGTAGTAGCCTACTATATACTTACAGTCTTGGTATTTTAGAAAGTTTTCTATTTTTCTTTTTATCAATATAGTGCCTCAAAACACCACCTTTTACGTTGTTTACATCAAACTCTACAATAAAGGCATTCGGATCTATTTCTTGAACAATCCTATACATTTTTCTAATATCTATTCTGTTTACAATAGAGTGTATGATATCAAAATCATTCATTTTTCCATTATTTCCGAAACCAGAAGAGCCTTTGTAAATTGTGAGCCCTACACCCAATTCTAGCATAATTGCTTTTTTAATAATAGTGTTTTGTTTTGATACAATGGTAACTCCAATAAAATCTTCAAAACCTTCAATAACAGTATCGGTAACTTTTGCTGCAATTATATAGGTAAGAATAGAGTACAATGCTACTTCTACAGAAACTACAAAGGCAGTAATGCTAAATAATATAACATTGAATAGTAGTACTATTTTACCGATGCTAATTCCGAATTTATCATTTAGGTAAATACCTAAAATTTCCGAACCATCTAAAACAGCACCATTTCTTATGGCTATTCCTATACCACTTCCAACTAATAAACCACCAAAAATAGAAATGAGTAATTTATCATCGGTAATGGTTTCAAAATTTTCTAGATGTATAAAAATTGCCAATCCTAAAATACTGATTATAGACTTTACAACGATTCTTTTAGAAACGGTATAATATCCTAAAATTAGAAAAGGAATACTTATTACTATAAGTAAAATAGAAACGTTTAGAGGAATTTGAGTTTGTATTAACAGAGCTATTCCTGTTACACCACCGTCTAAAAATCCATTTGGTAGTAAAAAAGCTTTTAGTCCAATACTTGCAAGAAGTATCCCTACAAAAATTTGAAAGTATTCATAAAAGTAGGTACTAGCTTTTTTAGTATTCATTATTTTTAATTTCTTCTTTTACACGCTAAAAGAGTGTTTTTTAATAACATTGCAATTGTCATAGGACCAACACCGCCGGGAACAGGCGTTATATAATCGGCTTTTTTTGCCACTTCGTCAAAAGCAACATCACCTACCAATCTAAAACCATTTTTTTTAGAAGGATCTGCCATTCTAGTTATACCAACATCAATAATGGTTACGTTGTCTTTTATCATTGTTGCTTTTAAAAACTCTGGTATTCCAATGGCTGCAATAATAATATCTGCCTGTTGCGTAATTTGTGTTAAATTTTTTGTTCTACTATGGCACATGGTTACTGTAGCGTTTCCTACTTTTCTTTTTTGAGAGAGTAAAATACTCATTGGGCTACCAACAATGTGACTTCTACCTAAAACAACTACATGTTTGCCTGAAGTTTCTATGTTATAACGATCTAATAATTCTAAGATACCGAAAGGGGTGGCTGAGATAAAGGTAGGCAAATTTAATGCCATTTTTCCAACATTCGTTGGATGAAAACCATCTACATCTTTTTCTGGGTTAACGGCCATTAATATTTTTTGTTCATCGATATGTTTTGGAAGTGGTAGCTGAACAATAAACCCATCAATATCTTTGTCTATATTTAATATTTCTATTTCGTTTAGTAAGTCATCTTCGCTGATATTTTCTTCTAATCGAATTAATGTAGATTCGAAACCGACTCTTTCACAAGCTTTTACTTTGGCATTTACATAAGTTACACTTGCTCCATTATTTCCTACTATAATTGCTGCTAAGTGCGGTACCTTTTGGTCATTGTTTTTTAATTCTCTAACCTCTAAAGCAATTTCTTCTTTAATATCTGCTGCTGTTTTTTTACCGTCTAAGAGTGTCATTATGGTTTCTTTATTTCTATAAAATTAATAGTATTTGTTTACATGATTTTCTTGCAAACTTATTGCATACCTTTCATCATTTGCATCATTTTTTTACCACCGCCACCTTGCATCATTTTCATCATTTTACTCATTTGGTTAAATTGCTTCATTAACTGATTTACTTCTTGAATTGAGGTTCCTGAACCTTTTGCAATTCTTTTCTTTCTGCTCGAGTTAATAGTTGCAGGTTGACTTCTTTCAGAGGGTGTCATTGAATGTATAATTGCTTCTATCCCCTTAAAAGCATCATCATCAATATCAACATTTTTTAGTGCTTTTCCAGCTCCAGGAATCATGCCCATAAGGTCTTTCATGCTTCCCATTTTTTTTATTTGCTGAATCTGATTTAAGAAATCATCAAAGCCAAATTGATTTTTAGCAATTTTTTTCTGTAATTTTCTTGCTTCTTGTTCATCATATTGGTCTTGTGCTCTTTCAACTAAAGAAATAACATCTCCCATTCCAAGAATTCTGTCTGCCATTCTATCGGGATGAAAAACATCTATGGCATCCATTTTTTCTCCTGTACCAATAAACTTTATTGGTTTGTCTACCACAGACTTTATAGATAAAGCAGCTCCACCACGAGTATCACCATCTAATTTTGTTAAAATTACTCCATCAAAATTTAAGATATCATTAAAGGCTTTTGCAGTATTTACAGCATCTTGCCCTGTCATAGAATCTACCACAAATAATGTTTCTTGTGGTTTTATAGCTTTGTGAATGTTTGAAATTTCATTCATCATCTCCTCATCAACAGCCAATCGTCCTGCAGTATCAATAATAACCACATTTTTACCTGTAGCTTTGGCATGTTTTATAGCGTTTTCAGAGATTTCTACAGGGTTGTTGTTGCCTACCTCAGCATATACTTCTAAACCAATTTGTTCTCCAACTACTTGAAGTTGATTAATTGCTGCAGGTCTGTATACATCACATCCTACTAAGAGAACTTGTTTTGATTTTTTTGTTTTTAAATAATTAGCTAATTTTCCAGAAAAAGTAGTTTTACCAGAACCCTGTAAACCAGACATTAAAATTACGGTTGGAGCCCCTGCTAAGTTTACTCCAACAGTTTCTCCTCCCATTAAATCGGTTAATTCGTCTTTAACCAATTTTACCATCAATTGACCAGGGTTTAGGGTGGTAAGTACGTCTTGGCCAATAGCTTTTGTTTGTACTCTTTTGGTAAATTCTTTGGCTATTTTAAAGTTTACATCGGCATCTAGCAACGCTCTTCGTACTTCTTTTAAAGTTTCTGCAACGTTAACTTCTGTAATTTTACCGTGTCCTTTTAGGGTGTGTAAGGCTTTATCTAGTTTATCGCTTAAATTATTAAACATAAAATCTTTCTTTTTTTTGGAAACACAAATATATAAAATAACCGCTATTTTAGTATGGTTCTAAGGGCATTTTTTAGCCTATGATGCTTTTGAAAGTAAACTGCTGAAAAAGTTAATAATATGAATAAATGCTGCTAAGAGAAATAGTACTATAGAGGTGAAAAACCATTGTGTGTTACTGTTAATATTGCTTAAGGATGAAGTGTTTAAATTTTCATATCCATTTTGCAAATAGATAATTAGTAGTATTAACGAAATAGTTTGCAATATTAAATGAATAGCTGTTAGTATTTTCTTTGAAGGTTTTTCTGCCCAATATAAAGAAAAGTAGTTCATACCTATCATTATAAAATAAATTGTATAGAATAGGTACATTTCTTTGTGTCCCATATTTGTATAGTTGCCAAGAAATGGAATGCTAAAATAGCTATCATTATTTAAAAAGGCCAATATTAAAAGTAAAGGCGAAATTCCAAAAAAATAAATATGAGGCTTGCGAAGTATTTTAACAAATAAAGACATATTTATCTAGCGTGTAGTTTTTTTTATTCATTTTTTGGAATAAATAGTAATGCAGCTCCGTTTATACAATGGCGTTTTCCAGTAGTTTCTTTAGGTCCATCATCAAATGAATGTCCTAAATGGCCACCACAGGTACCACATTTTAATTCTGTTCTAGCGTAGCCAATTTTATAATCTACATCTAAAGCAACATTGCTTTTTATTGCACGGTCAAAAGAAGGCCATCCGGTACCAGAATCAAATTTATTTTCAGAGTTATATAATGGAGTTTTACAGGCAGCACATGCATAAATACCTGCTTTATAATTTTTGTTTAGTTCGCTAGAGAAAGGTTTTTCTGTTCCCGCTTCTCTTAAGATATAATACTGTTTTGGAGTTAGTAGTTTTTTCCATTCAGCAGCAGTTTTTTCAACTTTAAATTTTTTAGAATTAGATTTTGTATTTGTATTTTGAGCAGAAACGATTCCGTTAACTAGTATAGTGGCAATGATAAATAAGGCTATTTTTTTCATTAGATTTAATCTTATTAAAATAAAAATATTTTTTTGGTAAATATAGAACATGTAAATTTATGTTTTATTAATTATTCATTAATTTTCGTGACATTTTTAATTTAAAGTGTCATTACTATACACTTTAAAACTCAAAATTTAAAAAATGAAAAAAATAATCATATTATTTCTAATCAGTTTCATGTTTGTAGAATGTACTAAAGTGCCAATTACAGGCAGAAGTAGAGTTAATTTTGTAAGTGATGCTAAAGTTTTACCGGCTAGTTTTGCTCAGTATAAAGGTTTTTTAGCTGAGAACAAGTTGTCTGAAAATAAAGAAATGACCCAACAAATAAAAAATGTAGGAGCAAATATTTCTAGTGCAGTAGACCGTTTTATGAGAGCAAATAATATGACGGAAGAGGCAAATGCATATAAATGGGAATTTAATTTGGTGGAAGATAACACCGTAAATGCATGGTGTATGCCAGGTGGAAAAGTAGTTTTTTATACCGGAATTATGCCAATTTGTGCTAACGAAAATGGTGTAGCCGCTGTTATGGGACATGAAGTAGCTCATGCATTTGCAAAGCACGGTCAGGAGCGAATGTCTCAGGGTCAGTTACAACAAATTGGTGGTTTAGCAGTTGCCCTTGGTACTTCTGGAGAAAAGCAGAAAACTCAGCAAATTTGGAACACTGCTTTTGGAATTGGTTCTGGTTTAGGAATGTTAAAATTTAGTAGAATTCACGAGCAGGAAGCGGATAGGTTAGGAATGATTTTTATGATTATGGCCGGTTACGATGGAGAAGAAGCAGCCGAAGTTTGGGTTCGAATGAGTGAGAAAAGTGGAGGGAAAAAACAACCAGAAATATTAAGTACTCACCCTTCTAATGCCTCAAGAATTAAAGATTTGAGAGCTTATTTACCTACAGCAAAAATGTATGCTCAAAAATACAATACGGTACATAAAAAATAGCAGAAAAAGTTTTCCTATATTGTAAACCGTTCAGAATGTTCTGAACGGTTTTTTTTATTTGTGTAATTTTTACATCATAAAAAAAATTAAAAATCAACTTTACAAAAATGACATTTAAAAGAGGCGATAAAAAATTGATAAATGCCTGGGCATTCTACGATTGGGCAAATTCAGTATATTCTTTAGTAATTAGTACGGCAGTTTTTCCTTTATTTTACGATCTAATTACAAAAGACAAAACGATTCGTTTTTTAGGATTAAATTGGGATTATCCTGGTACTTTGTATAGTTATGCTTTATCGTTTTCTTTTCTAGTAGTAGCATTTATGTCGCCAATTCTTTCTGCAATTGCAGATTATACAGGAAATAAGTTAAAGTTTATGCGTTTTTTTTGTTGGATGGGAGGCTTATCTGTAATCGGACTCTTTTTCTTTAAAGATATTAGTACTGCTTGGGTTGGGATAACGTGTACTATTTTGGCAAGTATTGGTTTTTGGTCTAGTATTGTTTTTTATAACTCGTATTTACCTGAGGTAGCGTATCCTATGCAGCAAGATAAAGCAAGTGCCAAGGGATTTATTTACGGTTATATAGGTTCTATAATATTACTTGCTATTACTTTATTTCTAATAATGACACCAGAAGAAGATTCTTTAAAATTAAAGATGATGCGTTATTCATTTGTGATGGTTGGCTTATGGTGGATTGGTTTTGCACAAATTACGTTTTCTAAATTACCAAATAATATTTACAATAGAAAACCATCTAAAGAGTATTTATGGTCTGGTTTTAAAGCATTAAAAAAAGTTTGGTTTAGTTTAAAAGACCTACCAACTTTAAAAAACTTTTTAATTGCCTTTTTTTTATTAAGTGTTGGTGTGCAAACAATAATTTTATTGGCTACTATTTTTGGCTCATCTGAATTGGGTTTAGGAACTATAAACTTGATAATTACAGTATTACTAATTCAAATAGTTGCTATTTTTGGAGCTGCTTTATTTTCTAGAATATCCGAAAAGATTGGAAATTTTAAAGCATTAAAAATAACCATTTCTATATGGATAATTGTTTGCTTTTGTGCTTTTTTGTTAGAAAAAAATTTAAAGAATGTGTCCTTATATTTTTATGGTCTTGGTGGGCTTCTTGGTTTAGTTCTAGGAGCTATTCAGTCTTTAACACGATCTACATATTCTAAGTTATTACCAGAAACTAAAGATCATGCTACTTATTTTAGTTTTTATGATGTAACCGAAAAGATAGCTATTGTTTTAGGAACTTTTGTTTTTGGTTTTCTAATTTATCTAACCGATTCTATGCAGTGGAGTGTTTTATGTTTGGCACTATTTTTTGTGTTTTCTTTTATCATATTACATCGCCTAAAAAATACTGAACATGTTTATTAATAGAAAATTTTACGGATAAAAATAAAGATAAATACAAACAGAGAGTATCCAATAAAAAACGGTATTATATATATTTTTAGGTCTAGTACTAAAAATATAGCAATAAGAAGTAATTGAAACCCGAGTCCGAAAGTAGAAATCAGAGACATAAGCCAATTAGGAAACGGTTTTCCTTTTGATGCGTTTCTATCTAACGCATAAATTATTTCATCAAAAATGCCATATAGTGCTTTGTAAACTTTAAAAAGAAGAGTAACATTGTATTGTTTTTCTCCAGCTAATGCTGTAGGAATTTCATCTTCAAAAATTCTACTAGTAGTATCTCCATTGAAACGATTTCTTAAAATTACGTAGTAGTAATTATACAAAGTTCCTTGTAATTGAATTCCAAAAAAGGCCAGTAGCGCCCAGATAATGTGTACCTCGGTAAGATACCAAAGTGATATAAATATTATTAAGTTTAAAAGAATGTCTGAGATAGAGTCTAAAAAACGACCAGTATAAGAAGGCGTTTCTTTAATTCTGGCAAGTTCTCCGTCGGCAGCATCTAAAATAGATTTAAAAATTAAAAAGAATGCCGACGCCCAGTAATATTCTTCAAAAATACAATAAATACCAATTAAGCCAGATATTACAAAAGCAATGGTTACATCTACCGGTGTATATTTTGTGTTTTTTAAAGAATTGGCAATAACTCTTGCGATAGGTCTACCATAATCAGATAAATCTACAAACTGGTGTTCTTTTGGTAATTTAGACATGAAAGTGATTTTAATTTATGCATTCTATCACTTTTGAAAAAAGTAAAACAGCGTAAATTCTAAAAATGTAAATGTAGAAAAAGCCATTAGTTTAAAAAAGTATATATTAAAATAAAAAAAAAAGTGCTGAAAATCAGCACTTTTCTTAAAGTAATAAGAATTACGAACTATTATTGTACTTGTAAAGAAAAAGTTACTTCTACGTCGGTACTACCACCAGCAGCAATAGGGCTTCCAGTATTTGGTTTAGTAGGTTCGTGTTTTAAAATAATAGTAAAACTACCAGAACCTGCACTACCAGTTGTTAGTGTAGTTTCGATACCAATAGGATTTCCATTTCCATCTACATCGGTTTTTGTAACAGTTAGACCAGCAATTGAAGTTTCATAAAAGAACTCATGTTCATCTCCTTCTGTTTTTACTTCTTGTGTAATGTCTTCTGCTGGAGATTCTGTTTTATTTTCTAGCTTTATAATTCCTGTATATGTAGTATTTGCTACTAATGTTCCGTTTGTTATAGCCGGGTTGTTACCAGCATCACCATCTAAATCTTCCCAAACTAATGTAACGTTGTTGTTTCCATTTGTTAATGTATAGGTTACGGTGGTTATGAGTTCTTCTTCATGGTCGTGGTCATGGTCGTCATGATCATCAGAACAACTAGTAATTGTGATACTTAAAATAAATAATAAGGCAATTAATTTTATAGTTTTCATGTTGTTTGTTTTTAATTTTATAGTTTTCATTTGTTATTTTTAAAAGTTGTAATTCAGTTTTAAATTAAAGTTTCTACCTACTTCATCTGCAAAAAAACGAAGCCTATTTAGGTTTTCTCTATATGCTACATTAAATATATTATTAATAGAAAAAGCTAATTTTAAAGTTGCTTTATTAGCGGTTTTAAAAGTTGCTGAACTATAAAAATTGAATAATGAATAGGTAGGTGGTGTTGTGCTAATATCTACAAAAACATTTTGTTGAGTAGTAGCGTTAAATGTGTAAAAATTATAATCGGGAAACCTATTTTGTTGTAAAACTGTTTTATGATTTACTTGTAAAGTTAACCGATTTAATTTTTCATTTGTATACGAAATTGTATTCGTAAAATTTGTCGAAGGCATGTGTATCAATGCTTTTTCTTCAGACAAATTATCTCCTTGCAACAAACTTATATTTCCTTTATAGAAGAATTTTTTTGCTATTTGTTTGTTAACATCTATATCTACTCCAAATATTTGGGCATTAATTTGCTGGTATTCCCATACTGGAAATGCACCTCTAATAGTGGTTGTAATACCTACAGGAACTAGCTGAATAAATCCATTAATATGTTTGTAATACGGACTTATAGAATAGCCAAAATTAGTATTTACTTTTTCTAAAGAAAGCATAAATTTATTGGCAATTTCTTTTTCAATAGTAAGCAAACCAATTTCTATTCTTGCTGCAGAATGGTGAAGCCCATCGCTAAATAATTCTGAAGGATTAGGAATTCGTGAAGCCAAACCATAATTGGCAAGTAGCGAAACATCTTGATGTAAACGTTTCGAAAACCCTAAACTTGTAGAGAAGTTATGAAATGTATAATTTGGGTTTGTAAAAACCCTGGTGCCATTTATAACTCCTGTTTCAAATTCGGGAAATAACTCGTCGTAATTAAAGGTTTCGTTCCAGTCGGTAATATTGTACAGCTTTTTTGCATCAATTTTAGAAAAATCGTAGCGTAAGCCAGCACTTATAGCGGTAGATTCGTTTAATTTATAATCGGCTACAGAGAAAATACCTAATTCATACTTGTCAAAATCTGGAATTAAAGCACTTGTCCCTGTTCCAGAAACGGCATCATTTTGTTGATAACGCACTAAAAAACCAGTTTCTAATTTTAGGTTATCAAGGGTTTCTAATTCTAAATTAGCTTGTAAAGTGTTGGTAAACAACCTTAAATCTACTACAGGTATATTACTTCTGTTGCCTCTTCGTAAATCAAATTCTTTCCTTCTGTTTAATTGTACATCGTACTGAACGGATAATTTTCCTAGATTTTTAAATCGTTTGTATCCTTCAATTTTTCCTAAATGATGATTAATAGTTTGTTTAGGAAAATCTATATTATACGAGAAGTCTTCGATTACCCTTGGTTGTTGACTATTAATAGCGTTAACCAAATCGTTTACATTACCAATATGAGATGATTGTAAAATTGCAAATTGATTATTTACAAAGCTATAGTATGCACTTAATCCTTTTTCGTAAGTGTTGTAACCAATTCTTAAAGAGGTATTTATGCTTTTAAGGCCACTATTTGTTAATATATAATTTGGCGATTTAAAATCTCCAAATTGTTTATAGTTTGCCTGTATCTTTGCATAAAAACCAGATGCATAAGTTTTTACTATTTCAGAATTTATATTTCCACCCAAACCATTACTGTTAAAAGATGTTGCTAAATTCCCAAAAAGCGAATCTTTTACTGCATATTTTTTTGGTTGAATTAAAACTAAACCACCAATAGCATCGGACCCATATTTTAAACTATTTGCACCTTTAATTACAGACACTTTTTCGTTGGCATTAATATCTATATTAGGTGCGTGCTCATCGCCCCATTCTTGGTCAAACATTCTTACGTTGTTATTTATCAGAAGTAATCTACTGCTATGCAAACCATGTATCATCGGTTTTACAATACTGTTTCCTGTATTTAGAGAAGATACTCCGCTTAAAGTATTTAAAGCATCGCCTAAAGATTTGTCTGAAAAATTATTTAGATTATCTTTCTTTAAACTTTTCTCGATACTTGTAATTGCTGCTTTAGAGGTTGCTTTTACAACCACCTCATTCAACTCATTTAAATGATGTTCTAAAAATATTTCTTTGTAAAAATTTTTAGTGATATCTATAGTAAGTCTTTTAGTGTCACAAGAAATATGTTTTATTTCTAATTCAATTTTTTGAGCACATAAGTTTTTAAATTCAAACAAACCATCCATGTTAGAAGATGTAAATTTGTTGATGCCAATAATTTGAACAGATGCACCAATTATAGGTGTATTGTCGTGAAAATCGGTAATTTTTCCCTTAAAAGTTAATGTGCAATCTTGTGCTTGAATTGTTGTGAATAGTGCACACAAAAAAGCAAATGCTAAAAATCTTTTTATCATTTTAGTAATCAATAAATTAAATAAATATCTAAATAAGTATTTAAGCTATTGATGGTGGGCCTCTTAAAGAAAAAGGTAATTGATAATGATTTTTTTGATAAGAATAAGTAGTTACTAACTGCTCATTGTAGTAACGTTTATTAGAGTCTGAAAAAGCGTTTTCTTGAAGGTAAGAGTCTGTTTGTTTTATGAGGTGCAAACTACAGTCTGCATCTTTTTCATGCAAATGTGTTTCTACTTTAGAAATACAAACACCATGTTCATGATTGCTAAATGCATGAAGTGATAGCACTATAAGTGGCATTATAAAAAGTGCCAGCAATAAAATACTTATATGTTTGTTATTTTTTTTGATATTATTTCTTTTTTCTAATTTTTAAATTTAACATTTCTACACCTAACGAAAATGCAATGGCAAAATACAAATATCCTTTAGGAATAGCACCTACTTTTTTGTTAAAAATTTCTGTTTCTGATAAATGAGCACCTTCGGTAATCAACATAAACCCAATTAGAATTAAAAAGGATAGTGCTAACATTTGTATTGTTGGGTTTTTGTTTACAAAAAGGCTAATTGGTTTAGAGAAAACCATCATGATAACTATAGATATTATCACTGCAATTACCATAATAGTTAATGCACCATTAATACCGTTTGTCATTCCAACAGCAGTTAAAATACTGTCGAAAGAAAAAACAATATCTATTAATATAATTTGAAAAATTACACTTGTAAATGAAATTACTTTAGGTGATTTTATCAAATCTTCTTCATGTGTATTTTCTACTTTCTGACGAATTTCTTTTGTGCTTTTGTAAATTAAAAATAAACCACCTAGAAATAAAATAATACTCTGACCGGTAATAGCTGTTTGAAACCAGTCTAACTCTACGATTAAAAATGGGTCTTTTAATGCAATTAAGTAGGAAACGCTAAAAAGCAATATAATTCTTATTATCATTGCTAAGGCTAAGCCTAAAAGTGTTGCTTTTCGAACTTTGTTTTCGGGTAACTTATTAGCAGAGATAGAAATGAAAATAATATTATCAATCCCTAAAATTATCTCTAAAAAGGTAAGCGTAATTAAAGCGACCCAAGTATCTGCATGGGCAAATATTTCCATATTACTTTATTTTGTAGACAGTACCGTCAGTTTTAAACTTGCTAAAGCCAATTTTAGCGGTAAAATTATAGGAAGTATCTGTAACTTTAGTAATTTGAACATAAATTGGCTCTTTGTCTAATTCCTTTTTTGGAGATTTCATTTTTAGTGTATAGAAAAAGTTATTTTTCCATTCTATATATAATGTATCAATGTGTTTTACTAATTTTTCTTCAGTAATACTATCATTAGAAATAGATATAATTTTTTCGTACTCTTCAACTTGTAAACTATCCACTCTTGTTATGGTGGTTTTACCATAACTCTCTCCTGCAGGAACTTCAAAAACACCTTGTTTAAACCTATCGGCATCTTCTTTCATAGATGTGTTACAAGATGCAAAAAGCGTTAAAACTAAAATTATAAGACTATTTTTAACTATATACAAATTTTTTTCTTTCATCATATACCAGTATAATTTGCGGGTGTAATTGCTTTTAACTCCTCTTTAATTTCATTAGAAACATGTAAAGAATCTATGAAGTTAGCAATAGAATTTTGGTTTATTTTCTCGTTTGTTCTGGTTAACCCTTTTAATACTTCATAAGCATCCGGATAAGCTTCTCTTCTTAAAATTGTTTGAATTGCTTCTGCTACAACTGCCCAATTATTTTCTAAATCTTGCTTAAACTTTTCTTCATTTAATAAAAGTTTATTCAATCCTTTAAGGGTAGAAGTAAATGCAATAATTGTATGACCAAAAGGTACGCCAACATTTCTTAAAACAGTACTGTCTGTTAAATCTCTTTGAAGTCTAGAAATAGGTAATTTTGCAGATAAATGTTCAAAAATGGCATTTGCAATACCTAAATTTCCTTCAGAGTTTTCAAAGTCTATAGGGTTTACTTTGTGTGGCATAGCAGATGAGCCTACTTCACCAGCTTTAATTTTTTGTTTAAAGTAATCCATAGAAACATAGGTCCAAAAATCTCTATCTAAATCTATAATTATATTGTTTATTCTTTTTAAACCGTCAAAAAGAGCCGCTAAATGATCGTAATGTTCTATTTGTGTGGTAGGAAAAGAGTGATGTAAACCTAGTTTTTCTTCAACAAATTTACTTCCAAATTTTTTCCAATCTATATTTTTATATGCAACTTTATGTGCATTAAAATTTCCTGTAGCTCCACCAAATTTTGCAGCACTAGGTATATCGTTTAGCAGGTTAAATTGTTCTTTTAATCTTACTACAAATACGTTAATTTCTTTTCCAAGTCTTGTAGGAGAAGCTGGTTGCCCGTGAGTTCTTGCTAACATCGAAACTTTTTCCCATTCTTTTACTAAAGTTTCTAATTTTTTTAAAAGATCTTGGTAATGTGGTACAAAAACATCGTTCATAGCCTCTTTTATAGAAAGAGGTATTGCGGTATTATTAATGTCTTGAGAGGTTAATCCGAAGTGAATAAACTCTTTATATTTCTCTAAATTAAGCGCATCAAATTTTTTCTTAATAAAGTATTCTACAGCTTTAACATCATGATTTGTTATTTTTTCGATATCCTTTATTTGTTGTGCATCTTCTGCAGAAAAATTTTTATAAATATTTCTTAGCGTATTAAAAAGAGAAGAGTCGAAATCTGATAACTGTGGTAGTGGAATTTCACAAAGTGCAATAAAATATTCGATTTCTACTAAAACTCTATATTTTATAAGAGCTTCTTCTGAAAAATAATTTGCTAATTGTGCTACTTTACCTCTGTATCGCCCGTCTATTGGGGAAATGGCATTTAATGCTGTTAAGTTCATTTTATTGTTTTGAAAAACCACAAAAATAAGGATTAAAAGACATTTATTATTACCATTTAATTAATTTTTTCCATAAAAAAATACTATCATTCTGTTATTTCATTCTTATGAAGCTGCATTAAAATTTGTTTACCTCTTGCTTTACAACCTTTGCTTTCGTGTATAATTTTTGAACTAATTAAATGTTTCAATTCTGTATGAACCCATTTTTGATTTTTACCAAAATGGTAAAGACTTGTCATGGTGTAAGCTTTAACAGCAGTTTTTTGTGGTGTTATTAACCATTCAAATCCCGCACTAATAATGTTATTTATGTGAACTTTAGTTAAAAAAGTATGTATTTCTTTCGAATCTTTTTGTTGATAGGCAATAGCTAAATGTTCGCAAATTTTTGCACATGGTCTAATAGCGCTATCAAATTGTAATGTTTTTAATTTTTGCGTAAATTCTGTTAAAAAGGGATAAATCATTAGCAAATTATGGTGTGTACATATCCACTCTAAAATCCAGGCAGCTTTTATAGATATTTTCTCATTTACTGTAAAAGTAATATCAATAATATCTTTAAATAGTGATGTGTCAGCCATAATTTCAATAGCAATTCTTTGCCTATTCTCTATGCTTGCATTATTCATTTTAGAGAGAAGTGATAGTACATAAGATGATTTCATTTTTACTTTTTAGTGTATATTTGTATTTTCCCTAATTACATTATTTGAGATGATAAATATAAAAAGACTCTTTATTGTTTTTACCTTTCTATCTTGTTTTTTTACGAGTGAAATAGTACAATCGCAAAAAACGAATCAATATAATAGTAATAACGAACGAACTGGTGTTTGGAAAAAATACTATCCTAACAAGAGAATTCGTTATACAGGTCAGTTTAAAAACGGAAAAGAAATAGGGGTGTTTAAGTTTTATGATATTAAAAGTTCTAAACATCCTATCGCTATAAAAACTTTTTCTGAAAATTCAGATATTGTAATGGTACAATATTTTTCTACAGATGGAAATTTGAAGTCAGAGGGAACATTAAAAAATCGTTTACGTGTTGGTTCTTGGAGATATTACTACCCGAACGGTGTTTTAATGTCTGAAGAAAGTTATAATGAAAAAGGAGCTTTACATGGGCCAAATGTTGTTTATTATCCTAATGAACAAATAACGGAATTTTCTGAGTACGATAACGGGGTTTTAAATGGAGTAGTAAGTAAATACTCAAGCAAGGGTATTTTAATAGAAGAGTTAACCTACCAAAATGGTCAGCTAAACGGTATGGCAAAGTTTTTCGAATTGAACGGAAATATCAAAGAAGCTGGTTTATATAAAGATGGTATGCGTTTAGAGGGTTGGAAATATTATATTGATGGCGAAATTACCACAAAGAAAAAGCAAAAGACTAATTATTCTACAACTAAAGATAATTAATTTTTATATCGATTACTTAACATCAAACTTCCAAAAAGTACTTAATTCGCAGGAAGAAAAATCAGATTCTAATTCTTATCTTTGCAACCTTAAATTTAAAGCATGAAAAGAGTAGTAGTTGGTCTTTCTGGTGGTGTAGATTCTAGTGTAACGGCCTATTTATTAAAAGAACAAGGTTATGAAGTTATTGGTCTTTTTATGAAAAATTGGCATGATGACTCTGTAACTATTTCCAATGAATGTCCGTGGTTAGAGGATAGTAACGATGCAATGATAGTTGCAGAAAAGTTAGAAATTCCTTTTCAAGTTGTAGATTTAAGCGAACAATATAAAGAACGTATTGTAGATTATATGTTTGCCGAATATAGCAAAGGAAGAACACCAAACCCAGATGTTTTGTGCAATAGAGAAATAAAGTTTGATGTTTTTATGGACATTGCAATTCAGCTAGGTGCAGATTATGTGGCTACTGGTCATTATTGTAGAAAAGATGAAGAAATTATCAACGGAGAAGTAACCTATAAATTATTAGCAGGAAAAGACAGCAATAAAGATCAATCTTATTTTTTATGTCAACTATCTCAAGAGCAATTATCAAAAGCACTTTTTCCTGTAGGAGAATTAACAAAGCCAGAAGTTAGAGAAATTGCAAAAAAGGCTGACTTAATTACTGCAGAAAAGAAGGACTCTCAAGGATTGTGTTTTATAGGTAAGGTTAGGTTGCCAGAGTTTTTACAACAAAAACTACAACCAAAAGAAGGGGTTATAATAAACATTCCCTCAACAGATTCTCAGTACTTAGAACAACAATTTAGTGTATCTTCCTCCGAAAATGAACTAGAAGCATTGTCTCGAAAATACACTTACACCAAAGAAAGTGGTAAAATTGTAGGAAAACATAACGGAGCACATTACTATACAAAAGGACAAAGAAAAGGCTTAAATGTTGGAGGCACAAAAGAAGCACTGTACGTTATAGATACCGATGTAGATGAAAATATCATATACACAGGAGAAGGGAAAAAACATCCTGGTTTGTACAGAAAAGGCTTGTTTGTAGCCAATCAAGAAATGCATTGGATACGTGAAGATTTAAGTCTAAATATTGGCAATTCTATGAGTGTTGAAGCGAGAATTAGATACAGACAACCATTAGAAAAAGCCACCTTGCACAAAGTAAAATCTGGTATGTACGTAATTTTTGAAAAGGAGCAATCTGCCATACAAGAAGGACAGTTTGTTGCTTGGTATAATAATGATGAATTATTAGGTTCGGGTGTTATTTCTTAAACTGATTATTTAATAAATAGTAGTTTCCTAAAAGCCTTCTTGGAGTAACTTAATTCTCTAAAAACTTTTTTAAAGCCGTTTTAATTGGTATTTTTAAGCATTGATATCATTTTTTATGAAAAAAATATTATTTATTAGTTTTCTTACTTGTTCAATGTCTATTTTTGGGCAACAAGAAGATGCTTGGATATTTTTAAAAGACAAGCCTAATGAGTCGTTTTTTTTAAACAATCCTCTAAAAATGCTTTCACAAAGAGCTATAGATAGGAGAATTGCTCAACAAGTAATGTTAAATAATGTAGATGTTCCAATAGATAGTTTGTATTTTGCGACTCTTAAAAGTATAAAAAACGTATCTATTCTAGGGAAGTCTAAATGGTTAAATGCAGTTCATGTAAAGGCTCCAAAAAAAACAATAGACAGTATATTTACATCACTTTCATTTACTCATAAAATTGAGTTTGCAGATAAATCTTTAAACAATTTGTCTAATAAATCTACAAGAACTGGCTATCACAAAAAGCATAATAATCATAAAAATAAATTAAATTCTTTAACAGCAGTATTTAATTATGGTGCTGCTAATACCCAAATTAAAATGTTAAACGGACATTTTTTACATAATAAAGGGTATACAGGAAAAGGACAAATAATTGCAATTTTAGATGCCGGTTTTCCAGAGGTAAATACTTTACCAGCATTTCAAAGAATTAGAGCAAATAATCAAATTTTAGGAGGCTATAATTTTGCGGATAGAAACACTAATATTTATTCGAGAAACAATCATGGAACCCATGTATTATCTACCATAGCAGGGTATTTAAAAGATCGTTTTTTAGGCACTGCACCCGATGCAGAATTTTATCTTTTTATTACAGAAATAGAAGAGTCGGAAACTGTTTTAGAAGAAACTTTATGGGTAGAGGCAGCAGAAAAAGCAGACAGTCTTGGTGTAGATGTTATAAACACCTCTTTGGGATATAGTACTTTCGATAATTTTAAGCATAACTATTCATATGCCGATATGGATGGTAAAACTACTTTTATCTCTAGAGGCGCCAATATAGCGGCTAGTAGAGGTATTTTAGTTGTAAATTCTGCTGGAAATTCTGGTAATGATAGTTGGAAGTATATTACGGCACCTGCAGATGCAGAGAATGTAATTTCAGTTGGTGCTATTAATAAAGATAGTATTATTGCCTCTTTCAGTTCTTTTGGTCCAACTATTGATGGTCGTATCAAACCAGAAATTTTAGCATTGGGAGTTAATTCGGCAGTTGTAAACGCAACGAACGGCAATATTTCTTTAGCAAACGGTACATCGTTTTCATCTCCTATAATGGCAGGTTTAATAGCTTGTTTAAATGGTAAAGAAGTGGTTTATACTAAAACATCCAACGCTATAAATGCACCTATAAAAAATTACTTTTTAAAAAAATCTTTAATTGAATCTGCAGACAAGTTTTTAAATCCAACAGCACAATATGGATTCGGAATTCCAAATTTTGAAACTGCATATTTAAACTATACCGACAGTACAAGTAGTATAAACGAATCTACCTTTGCCTCGATTAAGGTAGTTCCAAATCCTATAGAAAAAGAGTTTTCTATAGTGGGTTTTACCAATACAAATAGCACTTTTGATATAAAAGTATATACAATTTTAGGAGAAGTAGTGTACCAAAAGAGTGCCTCATCAACTAGTGAAATTCACAAATTAAATGTAAGTAGAGGTTTTTATTTTCTGAGTATTAAACAAGGAAAATTAGAAAAAATATTAAAAATTATAGTAAAATAATGAAAAATAGAATCACCAATTTATTTCAAATTAAATATCCTATTATTCAAGGAGGCATGATTTGGGTTTCTGGTTATAAATTAGCAGCTGCTGTTTCTAACGCAGGTGGTTTAGGGTTAATTGGTGCTGGCTCAATGTATCCAGATGTTTTAAGAAGGCACATTCAAAAGTGTAAGAAAGCAACAACAAAACCTTTTGGTGTAAACATTCCTATGCTGTATCCAGAAATAGATAAAATAATAGATATCGTTATAGATGAAGGCGTTAAAATTGTATTTACTTCTGCTGGCAATCCCAAAACATATACCTCTTTTTTAAAAGAAAAAGGAATTACCGTTGTACATGTTGTAAGTTCTGTAAAGTTTGCAAAAAAAGCAGCAGCAGCTGGAGTAGATGCGGTTGTTTGTGAAGGTTTTGAGGCTGGCGGACATAATGGGAGGGAGGAAACAACCACTTTTACACTTATTCCGATGGTGAAACAAGAGTTAGAAATACCTCTTATAGCAGCCGGAGGTATTGCAACAGGAAAAGGAATGTTAGCGGCAATGGTTTTAGGAGCAGACGCCGTTCAAATAGGAAGCAGGTTTGCGGCAACCTTAGAATCATCCGCGCATAAAAGTTTTAAAGAAACAATTATAAATGTAAAAGATGGAGATACAGCGCTTACTTTAAAAGAGTTAGCTCCTGTTAGATTGATTAAAAATAGTTTTTACGATAAAATTCAAACGCTTTATAAAAGTAATCCTTCATTAGAAGAGCTACAAGATTTATTAGGAAGAGCAAGAGCTAAAAAAGGAATGTTTGAAGGAGATTTAGACAACGGAGAGTTAGAAATAGGTCAAGTGGCGGGTTTAATTCACAATATTATATCTGCAGAAGAGGTTATAAAGGAACTAGTAACCGATTATAATATTGCTAAATCTCTGGTTGCTAGTATTTAATATTTTTTATAAATATTTATATTTATTAACATTTATTAATTTATTTGGCACTATATTTGCAAAACAATAAGTGTTGTTCGTAATTAAACAAACAGCATATTTAATATTATCATTATGAATAAAGGTACCGTAAAATTTTTCAATGAATCTAAAGGATTCGGATTCATCACTGAAGAAGGAAACAACAAAGAGCATTTTGTACATGTGTCAGGTTTAGTAGACGAAATTCGTGAGAACGATGAAGTTGAATTTGACTTACAAGATGGAAGAAAAGGATTGAACGCAGTAAACGTAAGAGTTATATAATTATATATTATTACTAGTTAAATTTTTATCTAAAAGCCTATCAAGTTGATAGGCTTTTTTTTATGCAATAATTTTAAAGTAAAAAAAAAACTCAAAATTAAAGAACTTTGAGTTTTTATATGGTATGTGGTTATAATTTTCTATTTTGCAGGAAGTACCTTTCCGATACATTCTCCAAAACCTATTCTAACCTTATCGTTTTTACAGTGTGCTCGCATAATAACTGTATCGTTATCATTTATAAACTTACGAGTTGTACCATCTTTTAAGGTAATTGGGTGTTTCCCTTTCCAAGTAAGTTCTAGCATAGAACCAAAACTGTCTTTTGTAGGTCCAGAAATTGTGCCAGATCCCATCATATCACCAGATTCTACTGGGCAACCATTTACAGTATGGTGGGCCAGCTGTTGAGCCATTGTCCAATACATATATTTAAAATTAGAATTGGCAACAATGGTTTCTTCACCATTTTCTGGCTGAATACCAACTTGTAAATGAATATCGTAACTTCCTTTCCCTTTTTGTTTTAAGTATGGCAATGGCTCGTGAACTTGTTTAGGGTTTTCTGTTCTAAAAGGTTCAAGAGCATCTAAAGTAACAATCCAAGGTGAAATAGTGGAAGCAAAACTTTTTCCTAAAAATGGTCCTAGAGGTACATATTCCCAAGCTTGAATATCTCTTGCAGACCAATCATTAAATTGTACCAATCCAAAAATATACTCTTCTGCTTCTTCTATAGGTATTCTTTCTCCAAGTACATTAGCATCGGTGGTAATAAAAGCCATTTCCAATTCAAAATCTAATAATTTTGAAGGTCCGAAATTAGGAACATTACTTCCATCTGAAGGTTTTGTTTGTCCGTATGGTCTTCTAACAGGAACACCAGAAGGAATAATAGAAGAGCTTCTACCATGATAACCAATAGGAATGTGAAGCCAATTTGGGAGCAATGCATTTTCTGGATCTCTAAATAAAGAACCTACATTTGTGGCGTGTTCTTTACTAGCATAAAAGTCTGTGTAGTCTCCAACAGCAACAGGCAAGAGCATTTCAACCTCATCCATTCTAAATATAATTTTGTCTTTGTGTGCTGCGTTATCTCTTAAAATTCCGTTGGTAACATCAAAAACTTCTGCAATTCTATTTCTTACTAATCGCCATGTTTTACGACCATCAGCAATAAAATCATTTAAATTATCTTGTAAAAATATGTCATCTGTTAGGGGAATTCCATCAAAATAACCTAATTGATGAAAAGCACCTAAATCGATAGCGAAATCTCCAATTCTACTTCCAATGGTAATAATATCATCTCTAGTAATAAAAACTCCGAATGGAATATTTTGAATGGGAAAGTCTGAATTTTTAGGAACTTTTAACCACGATTTTCTATTAGGATTGTTGGCTGTTATAATCATGTTTTATTTTCTTAAATTTTATCAAATCTATGCAATTTTTTCTCATTTTTAAAATGAAAAATCATGAATAACTTATTTTTAACATACCTTTTTTTACAAATAAATAATTTTTAATAACTTTCTAAAAATAAGTAAGAAACTTAATTTTTACCTATTCGTTTTTTATTATTTTTGATGCTCATTAAAAACAACTATAATGCAACTAGATAACCAAATTTTTGATCTTATTCAGGAAGAAAAAGAAAGACAGTTAAACGGCTTAGAATTAATAGCTTCGGAAAACTTTGTTAGCGATCAGGTAATGCAAGCTCAGGGTTCTATTTTAACCAACAAATATGCAGAAGGATATCCTGGAAAAAGATATTATGGTGGATGTGAAATTGTTGATATTGTTGAGCAAATAGCTATAGATAGAGCGAAAGAATTATTTGGTGCCGAATATGTAAATGTTCAGCCTCATTCTGGTTCTCAGGCAAATACAGCAGTATTTTTTGCTTGTTTACAGCCAGGCGATAAAATTTTAGGATTTGATCTTTCACATGGAGGACATTTAACTCATGGATCTCCCGTAAATTTTTCAGGAAAATTATATGAGCCAGTTTTTTATGGTGTAGAGGAGGAAACAGGAGTTTTAAACTATGATAAGATTCAAGAAATTGCAGAAAAGGAAAAACCAAAATTAATAATTGCAGGAGCCTCTGCTTACTCTAGAGATGTTGATTTTAAGCGTTTTAGGATTATAGCAGATAGTGTAGGAGCTATTTTAATGGCAGATATTTCTCATCCTGCAGGTTTAATAGCCAAAGGAATTTTAAACGATCCGCTACCACATTGTCATATTGTTACCTCTACTACGCATAAAACATTACGTGGGCCAAGAGGAGGAATTATAATGATGGGAAAAGACTTTGATAATCCTTTTGGACAAAAGTTAAAAAATGGTAACCTAAAAAAAATGTCAACCTTGTTAAATTCTGCTGTATTTCCAGGAAACCAAGGTGGTCCGTTAGAGCATGTTATTGCAGCAAAAGCTATTGCTTTTGGAGAGGCTCTTACAGATGAGTTTTTAGAATATCAAATTCAAGTAAAAGAAAATGCGGCAGCTATGGCAAGAGAGTTTGTAGCTAAAGGATATAATATTATTTCTGGTGGTACCGATAATCATTGTATGCTTATCGATTTAAGAAATAAAAACATTTCGGGTAAAGATGCTGAAATAGCATTGGGTAAAGCAGATATTACCGTGAATAAGAACATGGTTCCGTTTGATGATAAATCGCCTTTTGTAACCTCAGGAATACGTGTTGGAACTCCTGCAATAACAACAAGAGGTTTAAAAGTTGCAGACATGAAAACTGTAGTTAATTTTAT
Source organism: Polaribacter tangerinus (assembly GCF_038024095.1). Classification (NCBI taxonomy): domain Bacteria; kingdom Pseudomonadati; phylum Bacteroidota; class Flavobacteriia; order Flavobacteriales; family Flavobacteriaceae; genus Polaribacter; species Polaribacter tangerinus. The sequence goes on from NZ_CP150668.1 coordinate 2,646,648, forward strand.
CGACGAGGCTATAACCAATGCAAATAATGATGAAGCTTTACACGAAATTGGAGATAGAGTTGCAGAGATGATGAGTGCAAGAAGACTTTTTGTAATGTAAAAAAGTACTAAAACATTTAAAAACAAAAAAAGCATTAGGTAATTTTACTTAATGCTTTTTTGTTTTTGTAAAACTTTTTTAATTTACATCTCCATAGAATGATACACATTTTGAACATCGTCATCTTCTTCTAATTTCTCCAAAAGTTTTTCTACATCAGCTTGTTGCTCTGCAGTTAATTTTGTGGTGGTTGTTGGTATTCTTTCGAAGCCAGAAGATAAAATTTCTACATTTTTTTCCTCAAAATAAGATTGAATAGCACCAAATTGCTCAAAAGGTGCGTAAATAATAATTCCTTCTTCGTCATCAAAAACTTCTTCAACTTCAAAATCTATTAATTCGAGCTCTAGCTCTTCCATATCAATTGTAATGTCTTCTTTTTTAACAGTAAAATTACATGTATGGTCAAACATAAAAACTACAGAACCAGAAGTACCTAAACTGCCATCACATTTATTAAATGCTGCTCTAACATTAGCTACTGTTCTATTATTGTTATCAGTTGCTGTTTCTAATAATATTGCTATTCCATGTGGTGCATACCCTTCAAATAAAACTTCTTTATAGTTAGCCGTATCTTTATCAGTAGCTTTTTTTATGGCTCTCTCTACATTGTCTTTAGGCATGTTGGCGGCTTTTGCATTTTGTATAACCGCTCTTAATCGAGAGTTTGTTTCTGCATTTGGCCCACCTTCTTTAACAGCCATTACTATATCTTTACCAATTCTAGTAAAGGTTTTAGCCATAGCAGACCAACGTTTCATTTTTCTTGCCTTTCTAAACTCGAATGCTCTTCCCATTTCTAATTTCGTTTTAAGTTTTACAAATGTAAAACTTAGAATGTGGTTTTACAATATTTTTGAAAATAGATTTATAACAAATTATACCTATTAATAGGTATTGATTTCAGCTAAATAAACAACTATTTTTGAATAACCTTAATATATCTCTAATGAAAAAAATTACTTTTTTACTATTCATGTCTTTATCCTTTTCATTTTTTGGACAAGATAAATTAACTTCAAGCATTAACGAATATTTCGATGGAACGGAATGGAAAAATGGCGGGAGAGTTACCTACAGTTACGATGCTAATAATAACCTTATTAATGAAACTTATTATAGTTGGTCTGGCGATGCAAATTGGGCAATTAATGGTAAGCAAACAAATTCTTTTAATAATTTTGGTAAAATTATTGAAAATGTTTACGAAAATATAAATTCAGCTACAGGTATTGTGGTAGATGGATTTAAAACTATTTATACTTACAATAGTGCTCAACAAATTACAGTAATTACAAATCAACAATTAAGTAATGGGGTCTGGATAAACGATACGAGATCTTTACTTTCTTACTCTAATAACAAGATTTCTTTATTAATTGGTGAAAGTTGGAATGGTTCTTCTTGGGAATTTACTGTAGATAGTTCTCAAAATGATGGCTCTTCTAGAGTAACTGTTAACTATGGTGCTAATGGTTTATCTTCAGAATTTATTTATGAAGTATGGGATGGCTCTGGTTGGAGTTTAGATAGTAAAGAGATTTATACATACAATGCTAATAATAAAAATACGCAACAGATTAGTCAGGATTGGAATGGTACAGCGTATACGAATAGTAGTAAAATAGAAAAAACCTATGATAGTAACAACAATTTAATTTTAGAAAAAGAATTCGACTTTACTAATGGTATTTTTACAAGTAATTATGAAGAAAGCTATACTTTTGATACGAGTCAGTTAATGAGTTCAATTACTAACCCTTTTAAAGATATAACAGGTTTTGATGCTTTATCTGGAAATGATAATAATTTTGTTAATAAGATTGTTACTTCTTCAACGGGCTCTAACGACAGAACGACTTACTATTACAATGGTGCAACAGCTAGTATCAAAGAGTTTACCAATTTAAACTTTAGAGCATATCCGAACCCATCTTCAAATGAAGTAACTATAAATGTTGGTAATAAAACATTAAAAAGTGCAGCACTGTATTCTATTCTCGGAAATAAAATACTTTCTACAGAATCAAATAAAATAATAATATCTAACCTCTCTAAAGGAATTTATTTGCTCAAGGTATTTACGTTAGAAGGAGATATTGCTAGCAAAAAAATTATTAAAAATTAATTTTCCTTTTTTAGTTAAAAACATTTTAAGTGTTTACACTTAAAATGTTTTTTTTATTTGATTAAAGTAAAAGTTTGTTTAGCAATTTCAATTTCTTCGTTGGTAGGAATAATTAAAATTTTAACCTTAGAATTTTTAGACTGAATTTCTCTAATTTTATCATTCCTAATTTCATTTTTCTGTAAATCTAAATCAATACCCAAAAAGTCTAAATCTTTACAAGATAAGGCTCTCATGATTGCAGAATTTTCTCCAATACCTGCAGTAAAAATTAAAGCATCTAGTCCGTTTAATACAGCCGTATAACTGCCAATGTATTTTTGAATTCTGTAAGCAGTAAGTTCCAACGCCATTTTACAATTTTCATTGCCTTTTGAGGCTTGTTCAGATATTTCTCTTAAATCAGAATATCCAGTTAATCCCAATAAACCTGACTCTTTTTGAAGTAAATTACTAATATCTTCAGCACTTTTTTTCATTTTCTTCATTAAATAGAAAATAACAGATTGGTCTATATCACCCGATCGTGTTCCCATTATTAAACCATTCATTGGGCCAAAACCTAGCGAGTTTTCAACACTTTTTCCATTTTCAATGGCAGTCATGCTACAGCCATTTCCTAAATGGATGCTAATAATTTTTTTCGCTTTTGCTGTACCGAGATATTCTATAGCTTTCTCAGAAACATACTTATGACTAGTTCCATGAAAACCGTATGAACGAATTTTATGAACATTTAAATATTCTTTTGCAATAGCATATTGATATGCCTTTTGAGGTATTGTTTGATGAAAAGCAGTATCAAAAACGGCTACTTGCAAAGTTTCAGGAAAAATAATTTCTGCAATTTCTATTCCTTTTAAATTCACAGGATTGTGAAGTGGCGCTAAATCAAAAAGGTTTCTAATTTCATTTTTAACAGTCGTATTAATAACTACTGTTTTACTAAACTTTGCACCTCCATGAACAACTCTGTGTCCTACAGCTTCAATTTCACTTACACTAGTTATAACGCCTAATTTAACATCTAATAATGTATCGACAATTTTTTTTAAGCCTACTTCATGATTTAAAATTGCTAGTTTTTCAGTTTGTGAACTTGCTTTTTTTTTGTGCGTAAAAATTGCATCATTCGTTCCAATTCTTTCTATCAAACCAACGCATTTTACCTGCTCTGATGGCATTTTAATCACCTGATACTTTAGTGACGAAGAGCCTGCGTTTAAAACTAAAATGTTCATAATTATTTTTGATTTGCCTGAATAGCAGTTAATAAGACAGTGTTAAAAATATCGTCTACAGTACAACCTCTACTTAAATCGTTTACAGGTTTGTTTAGTCCTTGTAACATTGGACCAATAGCCAATGCACCAGTTTCTCTTTGTATTGCTTTGTAGGTATTGTTTCCGGTATTTAAATCAGGAAATATAAGTACAGAAGCTTGTCCAGCAACCTCTGAATCTGGCATTTTAGTTTGCGCAACATTCATGTCTACAGCAGCATCATATTGTATAGGACCTTCAATTTTTAGGTTTGGAAATTTATTTTTTACCAATGCGGTTGCAGCTCTTACTTTTTCTACTTCTTCTCCTTTTCCAGATTTTCCAGAAGAGTAGGATAACATGGCAATTTTTGCTTTTATGCCAAATGCTTCGGCAGATGCAGCAGACGAGATAGCAATTTCTGCTAATTGGGCAGCATCAGGGTTTGGGTTTACAGCGCAATCTCCCATTACAGAAACTCTGTCGGATAAACACATAAAAAACACTGACGAAACTACAGAAACCCCTGGTTTTGTTTTTATAAGTTGTAAAGCAGGTTTAATTGTATGTTGTGTGGTATGTGCCGCACCCGAGACCATGCCATCCGCTAAACCATTTAATATCATTAAAGTACCAAAATAAGAAACATCTCTTACCAAATCGTTTGCAGTAGTTTCTGTCATACCTTTGTGTTTCCTAGCTTCGAATAATGTTTTTTCGAACTGTTTGTTGTAAATCGAATTTTCAGGATTTAGAATTGATATTTTATCTAAATCTATTTGTAATCCTAGCTGATCGCAAGTTAATTGAATCATCTTTTTATCACCTAAAATAGTTAAATCTACTATATCTAACAGTTGTAAGCGGGCAGCAGCTCTTATGATGCGTTCATCATTTCCTTCAGGTAAAACTATATGTTTGCGTTGTTTTTTTGCCTTTTGTAACAAATTATATTGAAACATGCTCGGTGTTAATTTATCTGAGATAAATGCACTTAGAGTTTTTGAAAGATTTTCTACATTTACATAAGTATCGAAAGTATCTAATGAGAGTAGTATTTTTTTACTGTGTCCAGCATATATTTTTGGTTTTACATTTCCAATTTTATTGGTAACCTTAAAAGTTCCTCCGTTTACAGATATAATTGGTACAGTAGACTGCACACCTTCAATTAATTTTAAAATTGATGGCTCTGGTAAAAGACCACCTGTTAAAATAATACCTGCAATTTTGGGATAGTTTTTAGAGGCATTTGCTTGCAGTGCTCCTAAAATAATATCGGCCCTGTCTCCAGGAGTAATTACAAGCGAATTATTTTTTATTCGGGTTAAATAATTTCGAAGCTGCATAGCACCACTACTAAAACTACCAATGGAGTTGTCTAAAAACTGCTCACCAAATAATATTTTTCCTTTGAGCGCCTCACTAACTTCTCTAACAGAAGGATTTGCTAAAAAACTGTTCTTAGGAATTACATCTATTTGTACAGTTTTCGGAATTACTTTTGAGAGTGTTTTTTTTATAAAATCTACCTCGTCCTTTTTGGTTTTATTGGCAATTATACCGATAACATCTACTTCTTTTTCTATAAACTCTTTATAAATTAGTTGTAGTGTATTTACAAATTCCTTTTTTGTTTTATTGTTTCCAGAGCCAACAATAAGAACTGGTACTCCTAAATTTTTTGCAATCGCTAAATTTACATCGAGTTCTGTAAAACCACCTTTGCCAGAAAAATCGCTCCCTTCAACAAGCACATAGTCATACTTAGCTTCTAATCTTTTATACTTATCAATAATAGAATGAATAACTTCATCAAATTTCCCTTCACTTAAATGCTCTATCACGTCAGATTGATCAAAGGCATAGCAGTCTTCATGAGAGCAGTCTAAATTAAAAAATTCAATAGCTGTTTGGATATGATTATCTAATGCTGATTTATTTTTCTTATGAATTATGGGCCTAAAATAACCAACTTTAGAAGATTTTGTTAGCATCATTCTTAGAATTCCTAGTGATACTAAAGATTTTCCGCTATTGGGTTCTATAGTAGTTATATAGATAGATTTGTTTTTCATAAATTATATTTTTGAACCTACACAGAATGGTTTTATGATAAAGCTTTTTAAAGAAGCATATCCATTTAATTAAGGTACACATCAAAATTGATTTCTATTTCTTAGTATTAGTTTAACCATTTTATAACTTTCTCAAAAATGATTACATCAGTAAATTTATAATTGATGTGTTTATAATGACATTTAATAATCTAGAAAGCCTTTTTACTATAATGGTAATTGGTTTTTTTACAGATACTACTTTTTACACTTGCAAAACGCCCATATTAAATTGCTTTTCTATAGGAGCATTATTTGCGGCTTCTATTCCCATGGAAATCCATGTTCTAGTTTCCAAAGGGTTGATAACTCCATCTGTCCAAATTCTTGAAGCAGCATAATACGGAGAAACCTGCGCATCGTATTTCGATTTAATTTTTTCAAATAATTCTGCTTCTTTTTCGGGAGTAATTTCTTCACCTCGTTTTTTTAGAGAAGCAGTTTCTATTTGAAGTAATACTTTTGCAGCAGAATTTCCACTCATAACAGCTAATTCTGCCGATGGCCAAGCAACAATTAATCTTGGGTCATAAGCTTTTCCGCACATTGCATAATTTCCTGCTCCGTAGGAGTTTCCTATAATTACCGTAAATTTTGGCACTACAGAGTTACTTACAGCATTTACCATTTTTGCTCCGTCTTTAATAATTCCGCCATGTTCAGACTTAGAGCCAACCATAAAGCCAGTTACATCTTGTAGGAAAAGTAGAGGTATTTTTTTCTGATTGCAATTCGCAATAAATCGAGTAGCTTTGTCTGCAGAATCATTATATATTACTCCACCAAATTGCATTTCACCCTTTTTTGTTTTTACCAATTTACGCTGATTTGCTACAATTCCAACCGCCCAACCATCTATTCTTGCATAGCCAGTTATTATTGTTTTTCCGTATCCCTCTTTATATTGTTCAAATTCAGAATTGTCTACTAAACGTTTAATAATTTCCAACATATCATATTGAGCATTTCGTTCTTTAGGTAAAATGCCAAATATATCCTCTTGGTTTTCTTTAGGGAGTAGCGCTTCTTTTTTATTAAAACCTGCTTTTGGAGAATCTCCAATTTTATCTACAATAAATTTTATTTTATCTAAAGCATCTTTATCATCTTTTGCTTTATAATCTGTTACACCAGAAATTTCACAATGTGTAGTTGCGCCACCCAAAGTTTCATTGTCTATAGATTCTCCTATTGCCGCTTTTACTAAGTAGCTTCCGGCAAGAAAAATACTAGCAGTTTTATCTACTATTATTGCCTCGTCACTCATTATTGGTAAATAAGCTCCACCGGCTACACAGCTTCCCATAACGGCAGAAATTTGTGTAATTCCCATACTGCTCATTATAGCATTATTTCTAAAAATTCTGCCAAAATGTTCTTTATCAGGAAAAATCTCATCCTGCATTGGTAGGTAAACACCTGCAGAATCTACCAAATAAATAATCGGAATTTTATTCTCTATTGATATTTCTTGTGCACGTAAATTCTTTTTACCTGTAATAGGAAACCATGCGCCTGCTTTTACAGTTGCATCATTTGCTACAACAATACACTGCTTTCCTCTAATATATCCTATTTTTACGATAACACCACCCGAAGGACATCCACCGTGTTTTTCATACATTCCTTCACCTGCGAAAGCTCCAATTTCTATAGATTTTGTTGAGCTATCTAATAAATAGTCAACTCTTTCTCGAGCGGTCATTTTTCCTTTTTCGTGAAGTTTATCTATTCTTTTTTGTCCACCTCCTAATTTTACTTTTGCAAAGCGTTTCTTTAAATCTGAGACAAGTAGTTTGTTATAATCTTCGTTTTTATTGAAGTTGATATCCATAGAATTGTTCTTCTTAATTTACAGCGAATTTAAGAAATATTAAGTGTTTTCTCTTATTTCTACTTTTTCTATTTGTATAAATGTTTCTTAAAATTAAATTCTCAATTTTCTTTTCTTACCTTCTCAAAAGTGAGAAGTTTCCTTTTTTGTTGATTATTGGTTTGTTATTATCTGCAGGTACAAGTGTAATATTATACCAATAATCGTCTGATGGGAGTAGTTTGCTGTTGTATGTTCCGTTCCATCCGTTGCTATCTATTGGTATTTCTGCTACGAGTTTACCGAATCTGTTAAAGATGGTAATTTTGGCATTAGGATAAAATGTTTTGTTGGCACCTTTTATAATCCAAGTATCATTTTTACCATCTCCATTAGGGGTAAAAAATTTAGGGAATTGCAATACAGATAATTGCAAAGTAGCATCAGGAGCACAGCCATTTTTATCATTTACAATTAGGGTATAAATTCCGCCTTCTAAGTTTTCAAAGATTGTTTCATCTTGAAAAGGAGTAGTGGTATTTAGATCTTCATTTCTCAGTGCAAATTGGTAGTTGCCAATTCCGATATTATTGGATATGGTATCAATAGAAACAGAGAGGTTATTTTCTCGATTCAAGGCATTTGCTTCATCAACAATTGTTACAAAGCTTCTTTCTATCGTTGCAGGATTAGAAGCGTTTACGGTTATGGTTTGACTTCTAGAGCAATTGGTTCCGTTGGTAGTGGTTGCGGTAACGGTGTAATTTCCTCCTTTGTTAATAGGCGCTGTTTGTGTATTCGCTACAATATTACCCAGCGCATCGGTCCATAGATAGTTGTAAATTCCTGCGGGATTTTCAGCTTCAAGAAACATTGGAGTATCATTTAAACAAATAATTTGCGGACTCGTAATAGCAAAGCTAGGTAAAGGGTTTACGATTACTTGAAAAGAGGCATCATCGTTTACACATCCAGTAGCTTTGTTTTGTATGCGCACAAAAAAGGTTTCTGTGGTATTGGTGTTTGTATATGGCGATGCTACGGCGTTTGTACCGTTGGTTGCTTGTTGTGGTGTTTTGTGAAAGGTTACCTCAAAATCGTCTGTGTCTTGAGAAGCACCAAGGAGTTTTGGAATTTGACTGTCTAAATCAATGGATTGAATAATTCCGTTTGTATCATCACCATCTGCATCATCATCGCAATAGGAGAGATTAGAGACAGGCGTAAACACAGGTTCTTTATTAATAATTACTTTAAAATTAGAGAGGTAGTTTACACAATTAGTTTCGGTATTTACAATTCGTACATAAATTGTTTCTTGGTATGGTGTTGTGTTTTCTATGGGAGAACTCAGCGGATTATTTCCGTTTTGAGCTTCTAAAAATTCTCTGTGATAGGTAATCTTAAATTTGGTAGGATCTTGAGTGCCAAGAATAGTACTTGTTTGTAATTCTAGATTGATGTTTTTAGAGTAACCGTTAATAGCCGAACCATCTAAGGCATCATCACAGACTTCTAAATCTGAGACAAAGTTTGCTGTAGGAACTTTATTAACAATTACAAAGAAAGAGGTGTGGTCTGTAAAACAACCGGTAATTTTATTGGTAACTCGAACAAATATTTCTTGCTGGTCTTTGGTGGTGTTTTTAAAAGGAGAAGCAAGCGGATTGCTGCCAGAGTTGGCTTCTTCTGCCGATTTGTGGTAGGTAACCTCAAAATCGGAAGGAGATTGAGAGCTGCCTAAAATACGCGCATCGTTGTCGGTAAGCATAAAACCGTCTACAAAACCATCCGTAGAGAGTCCGCTAACAGCATCATCACACAAGGTTAAATTTTCTGCAGCATTGGCAATTGGAACAGAATTTGTTTTTAAATATAGTTCTCCAGTTCCCGTACAGTTATTATTATTTTTATTAGTTATTTTAAAGTAAATGGTTTGTCTTGAAATATTGGAAGGAAAACCAATATTTCTGTAGTTAGAAATATCATTAATAGGCTTAATAGCAGCAGTTCTGTTGGATATTGTTTCATAAAAATTTACAGATAAGTTTGGTTGAAGTGCGGCTGGAAAAAAGTTAAGAATCTCTTGTTTAGCATTACTAAAATCGAAATTGGTAATTCCGTCAGTATCATCATTTAAAGCACCATTAGTTCCATCTTCTTGAAGAAAATCATCACAAACCGGTGCAAATTCTTTAAAATAAGCTACATCAGCAGCTGCTTCTACTTCAATTTCTATTTTAGAGATAGTGTAACAACCATCATTAGAAATTGTACGAACCCAAGCATTTCCATTCGTATTAACAAGGTAGCGAATTTTATCTGTAACTTGTGGAGTACCTGCAATAGCATCGGCTTCTGAAGCATAATACTCAAAAGTATTGTTATTAGCATCCGCTGAAATAGAGATTTCAGCTTGTGTTAAATTTACAGTAGAAATTCTATCTAAATCATTATCACATTGTTTTAGTGTAACAATCGGAGTTACCACAGGCGCCAAATTTACCTTTACAGAAATAGCATTAGAAGTACTTGTACAACTATTTCCGTTTCTCATTAACTTTACGCGAAACTGTTGATTGTTAAGAGAAGTTGAGGTGTTTGTAATGATTAATTGATTACTGTTTACACCACTAAAAGTTGCATTATTTGTAACCATTTGCCACGTAACACCATTGTTTGTAGAGGTTTCCCATACAAAGGAATCGGCATTGGAATTTATAATAATATTGCTTTTAGTATTTTCGCAAAGTACCACGTTTTCAAAAGGTGTATTTATGTTAATTGGTGCAGCGATTGTATAGTTCGAATTTGGAAGCGTGTAACCATTAGTATTATTTATTACTTTACCATTTGTATTCACTAGAAAAGGAGAGCCGTCTAAAAAACCATCATTATTTTGGTCTGTAAAACCAGCTTCAGTTACATCATTACAGCCATCATTATCTGAGTCTGATGACAGGAAATTAAAAATTAAATCATTGTCGGTGTTTAAAATATTGTAGTTAAGAGAAAGCGTTTTTGCGTCTGGTATATTCTCTAAAGAGTCGACCAAACCATTTTTACCTACTAATAAGTTAGCGTTGTCTATGATGCCATCTAAATCTGTGTCTAAATTATGTCCGGCCTCTGTGGTATCAAAAATTCCATCATTATCTGAGTCTATGTCTACATAGTTTTTAATGCTATCACCATCAATATCTAAATTTATGGCGGCTTCGAAAAAGTCATCCAATCCATCTTCATTTGCATCTGTTCCAGATAAAGAAACTGGCTGCCCGAAAGCCTCTATCATATCTGGTATACCATCGTTGTCTGAGTCTAAATCAAACATGTTTTCTACACCATCACTATCAGAATCGAGAGAAAAACAGCTAAGAGAAACATTACCAAAAAACTTGGATTGAGCGGTTAATGCATTCGATTTGTGAGAAAAGGTAACTTCAGAAATTTGACTAGCAATAAATTTAAATGTGCTATTTGTTCCGCTTAAATTTGAAGCATATTTAAAACGAATTTCTGATGCAGTAAAAATAGTAATGCCTGATTCGAATATTCCATCGAAATTGGTATCTACCAAAAGTTGATTACCTGGATTTAAAAGTGTAGTGTTTTTTGAATTTGGAGATACTTTTACTACAAAGTATTCGCCCTCCGAAATTACATGATCTTCTTGGTCGTTTTGTTTTATTTCAATATTAACTGCTTGATTAAACGTTAATAAATAGTTACTTTCTGAGTCTGTACTAGCTTGTAGGGTAGAGTTAAAATTACCGTTTGAATCACCTGTAATAGTATTTGCGGAACCTGAACTATTCTTTTGATTAAAACTAGCAGTTATCATTGTAGCGTTGGAAGTTCCATCTTTAAAAAGAGTAACAGGTTGTAAAATTGTAGATAGATTTAAAACAGCATTACCCGAAGATTCCTCACAATTGGTAATACCGTCGTTATCGGCATCAATATCTAGGTTATCAATAACACCATCTCCATCAAAATCATCAGGACAAATACTTACTGGTACAATTACAGATTCAAACTCTGTCATCGTACAACTTATAAAAGCTCTTAATACATAGTTGCCAGGTTCGGATGGCGTAAATGTATTGGTAGAAATTCCTGTGGCTTTAAAACCGCCACCTAAACCGTCATCATAAAACCATTCGAAGCTATCAAATATATCTGTGTTTGCTGCTTCTAATTTCACATTAGGAATACAGTTTCCCGTAGCGGCAACAGTGGTGTTGAAATTAATTTCTGGAGCCGTTGGAAACCCCGAGTAAAAGCTCCCAGAAGTGGCGGCACCATTAAAATTAAAATAAGCACAATACAGTTCATCACTGCTTTCTATGGAAGTATTACCTGTTAAATTAATAATTTTATAGGTAACGTAGTTCGGATTTCCAGTTACATCAAATGGGCCAGAAGTAGTAAAGTTATCGAGCGGTAAATTATTAATTGTTACCGTTGCACCTTTGTTGGTAACTATGGTTATACCACCATTAAAAATAGTACTTCCAATAGCTTCTATAGTTGGAATTTCGTCTACTTTTCCTCTATTTTCACAACTTAAAGGAGGAACAAAAAAGAGACCTTGATTGGCTTCGCTATTATTGGCACCCACACCTTGGTAAGCAAAAACATTTTTAGAAGTTTTTAAATACATGTTCCCATCAGAATTGTAGTTATTCCCTTCAATTAAAAAATATTCTCCAGCTTGTATAGTTGTAGTTGCCGTATTACCGTTAATACTAATTGAGGTATTATTTTCATGGGCAACAATTAACACATTTTCCCAATTATTGGAACCGTCTCCTTTTACAAAAATATATTCATCACCAATTTTAGAGATATCCACAATTTGGTCTATACCATAATCTCGACCACCACCATTATGAAAACTACCGTTTGTAGAGCCTACATTGGCAACAATATTTTTGTCTGAGCTAATAAGTGTTCCTATTAAACCAACTCTATTTATAGTGCTATCAAATGAATTTGTAGCAATAATGTAGCTTTCTCCTTCGTTTAAATTGATAGAAATAGGCAAGGTACCTGTGTAGTTTTTTATGGTAATATTAGTTGGAATATCAGAAAAGGTAATGTTCGTATTATTTTCTGTAGCCATTACCGATATAAAATTTAAGTAATTATCCTGCGGATTTTCATTTGTGAACATTCCTGCTCTAAAAATTTTACCTAACGCTGCGTTTCCTTTACTAACTAATGCGCCTGCTTGTGCGTTACTACCAGCCATTACTCTTACAGAAACATACACCACATCACTAGCTTCTATAATAAATCCTTTATTATTTGTGATGGTGCTAGTCGTATTTGAAGGTTGAAAAAGTTGCGTTTCTCCATTTCCTATATATATTTCTTGCGGATTGTTTTTAGACACAATTCCGTTTAAAGTATTTGTAAGTCCGACTTGTTTAATTGTATAACTTACATTATTATTTTTAGGGGTTGATATGTATATAAATTGATTTTCTGGATTTGCATTACCAAACTCTGAATTAGTTAATGGAGGAATAAAATGTTTTTTACTCAGCTGAGCCGATAAAGAAATTGAGCACAAAAAACCTATTAAAATAACTATGTTGAGTTTGAAATTGTTTCTATACATTTTATGATAAAAATAAATACAGTATTTTTTTTAAAAATAGTAATAATTCAAATACCAAACAGAAAAGTTTTTAGATTTTAAATTTTTATTTTTAAATGTATCATATCCCATAGAAATATTTTCCTTGGTAAATAAAAAATAATAGTGTAACTTTGTATCTAATTTTAAAACCATAATAATGAAAACTAACAAAATTATATTCTACGTATCTACGGGTTTGTTAACTGTTTTAATGCTTTTTTCTGTAAGCATGTATATTTTCGATAACCAAAATATGCAAGCATCTTTTACAAAGTTTAATTTTCCTACTTATTTAATTTATCCTTTAGCTTTTGCTAAAATTCTTGGTTTAATTGCTATATGGTTTATTAAAAATAGATCGATAAAAGAGTGGGCTTATGCTGGCTTTTTCTTTAATTTTGTATTGGCATTTTTTGCTCATTTCATGATTTCAGATGGAGAACATATGGGGGCTTTAATAGCTACTGTACTAGTTTTGATATCTTATTATTACAGCAAAAAAATAGCGTAAAGATTAGCATTATAAGTGCTTCTGAAATCAAGAGAAAGAAATTTCTTAATCATTCAATTAAAAAAACATTTTCATGAAAAAAATATTAGCTTTTGCAGGCAGCACAAGTAGTACTTCTATTAATAAAAGATTAATCACTTTTACTGTAAATAATTTAAAAAACACTCTTTTTGATATTGTAGATCTAAAAGATTTAAATGTACCAATTTATAGTGAAGATGAGGAGAAAGAAAACGGATTTCCAGAAGACATTGTTACGTTTTCTAATGCTTTAGATTCTTATGATGCTTTTATAGTTTCTTTGGCAGAGCATAATGGAACATATTCAGCAGCCTTTAAAAATATTTTTGATTGGGTTTCTCGAGTTAATGGTAATGTTTTTAGAGATAAGCCTTTACTATTAATGGCAGCTTCTCCTGGTGGAATGGGAGGTCGGTTTGTTTTAGCCGCGGCAGAGCAACGTTTTCCTAGGCACGGTGCTAAAGAAGTAAGTACCTTTTCTTTTCCAAATTTTAGCGAAAATTTTAAGCACGAAAAAATTGTAAATCCTGATTTATTAGACGCACTTAAAAAGAAAATTCAACAATTAGAAATTTTAGTAAATAGCTAATTGTTGTAATTTTTGCACAAAAAATTGAACATCGAATTGTAAAATATGGGAGACATTTCTAACGACATAAAGTCGAAATTTAAAAACGAAAAAATAAAAGCTTATATCAATCTAAAGTATACGGCAAATTGGTTGAATAGTAAAGAGAATGAGTTCTTTAAACCTTACGGAATTTCCCCACAACAATATAATATTCTCAGAATTTTAAGAGGCGCGAAGAAAGAAATGAAGGTTCAGGTAATTAAAGAAAGAATGATTGAACGTTCGCCGAATGCCACCAGATTAATGGATAAGTTATTTGAAAAAAAATATATTAAAAGGTCACGTTGCAAGCACGACAGAAGAGTGGTGTATGTATCAATTTCGAAAGAAGGTTTAGCTATTTTAGAAGAAATAGATGTAAACAAGAACTTAGAATATTTTGAAAATCTTACCTCCGAAGAAGCAACCATACTAAGCGATTTATTAGACAAAATACGTTAATTGTTTATCAATATAACAAGAAAAGTACCTTTTAATTATGGAAAAAAAACTTAAAACCATTCAGCATTTAGTTCCAAGTCCGCTTGTTAACATGGGACCAATAAGACTAAGACAGCCTCTGCCAAGTGAAGGAATAGAAAATGTAGACCCTTTTCTATTATTACATCATTATGGTCCATATGCTATATCAGAATTTAACAACCCTTTCGATTTGGGTCCGCATCCTCATAGGGGGTTTGAACCCATAACCATACTGTTTAAAGGTGAGCAGTTACACAGAGATTCACTTGGTAATGAAATGATTGTAAAGGCAGGAGATGTTCAATGGACTACTGCAGGTCGTGGAATTATTCATGCTGAAGCCCCTACCAAAGAGTTTGTAAAAAAGGGTGGAGATTTAGAGGGAATTCAGTTATGGTTAAATTTACCAGCTAAATATAAAATGAGTACGCCCAATTATCAACATTTAAAAAAAGAACAAATACCAATATTAACTTCAGAAGACAATAACGTTTCATTACAAATTATTGCGGGTAGTCAAGCAGATAAAGTAGGGCTAATTACCACGCAAACTCCTGTTAATGTTTTTACAGGGAAAGCCTCTAAATCAGGTAAAATGGATGTCTTGCTTCCAGAAAATCATCTGTCTTTGGTATATCTATTAGATGGAGAATTGCTAATAAACAATACAGAAACTTTAGTTAAAGGCGGTAATCAAATGATAACATTTCATAAAGAGGGTACTTATTTTTCTTTGGAAGCAATAAATAACGCAAACTTTCTAATATTGTCTGGGAAAGAAATTAACGAAAAAGTTACGCAATATGGTCCTTATGTGATGAATACACAAACAGAAATATTAGAGGCTATGAGAGATTATCAACAAGGTAAAATGGGATATTTATATTAGAATTTGGGCGTTCCTTTTTCTAAATGAAAATAGAAAAAGTCGTGCTTTTCACGATATCTTTTTTGTAAAAAACAAAAAAGGATGTTGTTTCAATCACTAACGCAAAAAGAGTTTAGTATTTACTACATTTATAGTATAGCATATTAAAAGTCAAAGAATCAATTTCTTTGACTTTTTCTTTTCAAAAAATAAACATATCTTGCCATATATTATGCATGCATAATAAATGTAATCCCAAAAATATGAAATACAAACATATATTCGAGCCGTTAGATTTAGGTTTTACCACTTTAAAAAATAGAATTTTAATGGGTTCTATGCATACTGGTTTAGAAGAAGAGAAAAACGGTATAGAACGGATTGCAGCCTATTATGCAGAACGCGCCAAAGGAGGAGTAGGTTTAATTGTTACTGGAGGAATTTCTCCAAATATACAAGGTTGGACAGCCCCTTTCGCAGCAAGAATGTCTTCTAAAAAACATGCAAAAGAACATCAAAAAATTACAGATGCTGTACATAAAGAAGGAGGTAAAATTTGCATGCAAATATTGCATTCGGGTAGTTATGGTTACCATCCGCTTAATGTAGCACCTTCAAAAATTAAGGCTCCAATTAACCCATTTAAGCCTTTCAAGTTAAAAGAATCCGGAATTAATAGAACTATCAAAGATTTTGTAAACTCAGCTAAACTGTCTAAAGAAGCAGGTTATGACGGTGTAGAAATAATGGGGTCTGAAGGGTACTTAATTAACCAATTTATTGTAAAAAGAACTAATAAAAGAACCGATTCTTGGGGTGGCGATTATAAAAATAGAATGCGTTTACCTATAGAAATTGTAAAAAAAATAAGAGAAGCTGTCGGAACTAATTTTATAATTATTTACAGACTTTCTATGCTAGATTTAGTAGAAAACGGAAGTTCTTGGCAAGAAGTGGTTACACTAGGGAAAGAGATAGAAAAAGCAGGTGCCACTATTATAAATACAGGAATTGGCTGGCATGAGGCAAGAATACCAACTATTGCTACTTCGGTTCCAAGAGCTGCATTTACTTGGGTGACTAAAAAAATGAAAGAAGAATTAAATGTTCCTCTAATAACTTCTAACAGAATTAATATGCCAGAAACTGCAGAACAAATTTTAGCCTCTGGCGATGCAGATATAATTTCTATGGCTCGTCCCTTTTTAGCAGATGCTTACTGGGTTGCTAAAGCTAAAGAAGATAGGTCTGCAGAAATAAATACTTGTATTGGTTGTAATCAGGCATGTTTAGACCATGTTTTTCAGCAAAAAGTAGCAAGTTGTTTGGTAAATCCTAGAGCTTGTCATGAAACAGAGTTAATCTATCATCCTACAGAAAAAGTAAAAAAGATAGCCGTTATTGGGGCAGGACCTGCAGGATTGGCCGCGGCAACAATAGCAGCTCAAAGAGGGCATTTAGTAACCTTATTTGATGCAGATTCAGAAATTGGAGGTCAATTTAACATGGCAAAAAAAATTCCAGGGAAAGAGGAGTTTTATGAAACATTACGCTATTTTAAAAAGCAAATAGACCTTCATGCAGTAACTTTAAAACTAAATACAAAAGTTGCGGTATCTGATTTAAAAGAGTTAGATTTTGACGAATTTGTAATAGCAACAGGTATACAACCTAGAAATTTAAACATTCCCGGAGTACACCACAAGAAAGTTTTAAGTTATATAGAGGTACTTAAGCATCACAAACCAGTTGGTAAAAGAGTGGCTGTCATTGGCGCAGGTGGCATTGGATTCGATGTATCAGAATATTTAACACATCAGGGAACCTCTTCTTCATTAAATATAGATGAATGGTTAAAGGAATGGGGAATTGATAAGTCTTTAAAAGCAAGAGCAGGTATAGAAGGAATAAAACCTCATTTTGAACCTGCTGCTAGAGAAGTTTTTATGTTTAAAAGAAGTGCTGGTAAATTTGGTGGGAACTTAGGAAAAACAACTGGTTGGATCCATAGAAGTACACTAAAAAAGAAAAAAGTAACATTTATAGGAGAGGTTAGCTACACTAAAATAGATGATGAAGGACTACATTATATTAAAGATAAAGAAAATAAGGTTTTAAAAGTTGATAATATAGTGATTTGTGCAGGGCAAATACCTTATAAACAGCTTTATCAGCCACTGTTAGATTTAGGTAAAAAAGTTCATGTTATTGGAGGCGCAGATTTTGCAGGCGAGTTAGATGCAAAAAGGGCTATAAAACAAGGTGCAACTTTAGCGGCTAAATTGTAATGATTTCTTATTTTTGTAATTCTAAATTTAACTTATGAAAAATTATATAGCAACCATTTTATTCGTTTTAACATCTGTAGTTAATGCACAGGAGGCTCCAGAAATGCCAAAGTACAATGCAAAAAATGCAGCCAATATTTTTTATTATAACATTTCTGAAGTACCAGAAAAGATTAAAGTAAAAAACGAATCTACAGAAAGCAAAACCATTAAAGCGCTTAGAAATTATAATGACAAGATAAAAAAGATTGCTTTTTTAAATTCTACCAAACTTCAAGAATTAGACTTAATTGTAAACTCTGCAGGTAAGCGACTTTTTTCTGATAGAGATTTAGCCCAACGTGTTCGAAAAAAAATAGAGGAATTAATTTTACCGTTAAGAGATAGCGTTTCAGGATATGAAAAAGTGCTGAATGATACTTTAAAAACTTTTTTATCTAGAAAGCAGCATAAAAAATGGTTAAAATATCAGCGAGCAGAAAAAAGAAAATTAATTCCGGAAAGGCCAAATAATAACAGAGCAGCTGCGCCTTCTAATATAAATAGAAGAAATAGAGGCGGAATGGGTATGAGAGGAAGAAGGTTTTAGGAATTTCTATTTTTGATACTTCATATCATATTTTTAAGCCTATAATTAGTAAAATAAATAATATTTAACACTATAATTAAAGAAATATAAACACATGGGAATGAATAAAAATACAGTGCTAGCTTGGGCAACATTTATAATGATTTTGGTTGGTTTAGGCTTAATTGCCTTGGGTGCTTTTAGATACAATGAAGTTGCTGGCTGGGGATTTGCATCTGTTGGAATAGGTTTCTTTGCCATAGCATGGGTGTTTAACGCTTTAAAAGGAAGGGTGTAAACGCATCTTACTTTTAATGAATTATAAATTGATAAAATAAAAATACAATGAGCGACGATAGAAAAGTGATTTTTTCGATGAATAAAGTATCTAAAACCTACCAATCTACTGGAAAACAGGTTTTAAAAGATATTTATTTAAGTTTCTTTTATGGAGCAAAAATTGGTATTCTAGGTTTAAATGGATCTGGAAAATCGACCTTATTAAAAATTATTGCAGGTGTAGAAAAAAACTTTCAAGGCGATGTTACTTTTTCACCAGGTTATAAAGTGGGTTACTTAGAGCAAGAGCCACAATTAGATCCAGAAAAAACAGTGTTAGAGGTTGTAAAAGAGGGAGTTGCAGAAACTGTTGCTATTTTAGATGAGTACAACAAAATTAACGACATGTTTGGTTTAGAAGAAGTATATTCTGATGCTGATAAAATGGAAAAGTTAATGAATCAGCAAGCAGAATTACAAGATAAGATTGACGCTGCCAATGCATGGGAATTAGATACCAAGTTAGAAATTGCGATGGATGCACTTAGAACTCCAGAATCTGATAAAAAAGTTGGTGTTCTATCCGGGGGAGAAAAAAGAAGAGTCGCTTTGTGTAGATTGTTGCTACAAGAGCCAGATATTTTATTATTAGATGAGCCAACGAACCACTTAGATGCAGAATCGGTTCACTGGTTAGAACATCATTTAGCACAATATAAAGGAACTGTAATAGCAGTAACTCACGATAGATATTTTTTAGATAATGTAGCTGGTTGGATTTTAGAACTCGACAGAGGTGAAGGTATTCCTTGGAAAGGAAATTACTCTTCTTGGTTAGATCAAAAATCAAACAGAATGGCCCAAGAAAGTAAAACTGCCTCTAAACGTCAAAAAACATTAGAAAGAGAGTTGGAGTGGGTAAGACAAGGAGCAAAAGGTAGGCAAACAAAGCAGAAAGCACGTTTAAAGAACTACGATAAATTGATGAGTCAAGACCAGAAGCAAGTAGATGAGAAATTAGAAATTTATATTCCGAATGGTCCTAGACTTGGAACAAATGTTATAGAAGCCTCTGGTGTGTCGAAAGCTTACGGAGATAAATTGCTTTATGATAATTTAGCATTTAATTTACCTCAAGCAGGAATTGTTGGTATTATTGGCCCTAACGGTGCAGGAAAAACTACTATTTTTAAAATGATAATGGGAGAGGAAAATCCTGATGCAGGTAGTTTTACAGTAGGAGAAACGGCACAAATAGCTTATGTAGATCAAACACATTCGAATATTGATCCTAATAAAACAATTTGGGAAAACTTTTCTGATGGCCAAGACTTGGTAATGATGGGAGGTAAGCAAGTAAACTCTAGAGCCTATTTAAGTCGTTTTAATTTTTCTGGAAGTGAGCAAAATAAAAAAGTAAATACACTTTCCGGTGGAGAGCGAAATAGATTGCACTTAGCAATGACTTTAAAGGAAGAAGGGAACGTACTTTTATTGGATGAGCCAACTAATGATTTGGATGTAAATACGCTGAGAGCTTTAGAAGAAGGTTTAGAAAATTTTGCGGGTTGTGCCGTAATTATTAGTCACGATAGATGGTTTTTAGACAGAGTATGTACTCATATTTTAGCTTTTGAAGGCAATAGTGAGGTGTATTTTTTTGAAGGATCTTTTTCTGATTATGAGGAGAATAAAAAGAAACGTTTAGGAGGCGATTTAATGCCGAAACGTATCAAGTATAAAAAATTGATTCGTTAATTTAATTTTTTTTTAAATTTTAAATAAAGCCTCATTTTAAAAAAAATGAGGCTTTATTTTATTACGTGAAGTTTTACCAGTTGATTTCTTTGTAAAATGATGGCCTCTACACAGCTAGTTGGGTGAACAAAACTATATTCTTTATGCATACAAAAATTAGTGTCAGTTGTTTCAAATAAGCCTTCAAAGTCTTTTATTCCACTAAAACTATATCTTGCAATTCTATAAATATTTTTCCCTAATTTTTCTTCAATCATAAACCAAGCTCCACTACCAATACCACCTAACCACGTTCCGTTTTTAGGGTTAAAAAGATTTAAATTTGGTTTTTCTGTTCCAATTAAGTTTGGAGTAATGTCTAATTTTTTTAAAAATGTTGACTTATATTCTTTTGCTAATGATCTGTTTTTATATTTTTCTGTTTTTTGTAAGTAAACCGAAAATATTAAATTATCGCTACTAGCTTTTAAAACATTTCCTAACGGGCTGGGAGTAATAAGTGTCGATTTTTTTAAACGTTTAATTGTTTTTTTATCAATAACTGATGCTATTAAAGTATCGGTTACAAATCTGGCACAGTTACTAGCATTTTTTATAAATGCACCATACGGAATTTCCTTTTTACAAATTAGACTGTTAATATAATTGTTGGCTTTTTCGAAGTTAACCTCATGATTAGCACTAGCAACCAGGCGTCCTTCTCCGTGGGTTTTTTCAGGATGTTTTTCTAGCCAAAGTAAAATCTCTTTAAGATTTATAAGTTTGTTGTTTTCAAATAATGCTTTAATAGGAACCACTAATTCAGGATCTGTTTCTTTACATCGAACTCGACCATTTCCATAACTAGTAATGTATCTTCCGAAGTCGTAATAATTTATTTCAGAACAATTTTTTTTTAAAAGTAATAATGCTGCATGACCCGCTTGTACAGCATGTTTACTTCCCACACCAATTTTAGGTAAAAATTTAGTAATTTTTTCCCAGTAGGCAGGTCTTACAATTGTATCAGGGTAAGAGAGTATAATTATAGTTCCGTTAGGATGTTGTTGCATTTAGTCATTAAATATGGCTTTTAATAACATACGAATTGTCTTAAAAGCGAAATAAAATGTAAATATTAATAAAATTATGGAAACAATTACAAAAATATAAGAAATATACTCGTTTGAACTGTTTTTATATTCTTTCATCGCCTTAAAAGATACGTTTATACATAGTGGAGTTGCTGCCAAAAGGAAAATTAAAATTCCTAAGTTTCTGAGTCCTTTTCCTAATAATTTATAATTCGTACTCATCTTTTGTAATTTAAAATTGCACTTCTAACATTGCCAAATTTATGAAGCAACTCCTTTGCTTCCTCTATATTTATAGAGAGTTCTTTCATGAGCATTTCTTCACCTCGTTTCAATAATTTTTTATTAGATAATTGCATATCTACCATTTTATTCCCTTTTACTTTACCAAGTTGAATCATGGTTGTAGTAGAAATCATATTTAATACAAGTTTTTGCGCTGTGCCAGCTTTCATTCTAGAACTACCCGTAACAAACTCTGCACCAACAACAACTTCTACAGGGTATTTCGAAACACTTGCCAAAGGGCTATTTTTATTACAGGTAATGCAACCAGTTACTATTTGTTGTTCATTGCATTTTTTAAGGGCGGCAATAACATAGGGAGTAGTTCCGGAAGCTGCAATACCTACAACAACATCTTTTGTTGAAATTTGATTTTTTGTTAAATCGAGCCAACCTTGCGTTTTTGAGTCTTCTGCAAATTCTACGGCATTTCTTATTGCAGTTTCGCCCCCTGCTATTATACCGGTTACTAGGTTTGGCGAAACTCCAAAGGTAGGCGGGCATTCAGATGCATCTACAACGCCTAATCTACCAGAAGTTCCTGCTCCCATATAAAATAATCTTCCTCCATTTTGTAATTTACTAACTATTGCATTTGTTAGTGCTTCAATTTGAGGAAGGGATTTTTCTATAGCAAAAGGTACGGTTTTGTCTTCTGTATTTATATTGGTTAGCAGTTCTCTTACAGTCATCTTTTCTAGATGATTGTATTTAGAATCTTGTTCGGTAGTTTTTATAAAGTCCATACATCAAAAATACTGATTTTTCCCATTCTAATTTTTAATAAAAGTGTATAGATTTTTTACAAAAATTCTAACATATAATAAGTAAAAACACCTATTAATTTAGTTTATAATTACGGTATTAGGAGAATTAACATTATTTTATTGGTAAGAACTATCTATTATTAATTTGTATTTTTTACTGTTTTAATAATTATTTATTCGCTACTAAATCTACTTCTATTACATCTGTTTCTGAAATATGGAAATATCCTAAAGGAAAGTTTTTAAAGTTTGTACTATTTACCATATTTCCTAATAATGATGCAGGTATGGTTTGAAACGGACCACCGCCACTTTGCCCACTTTGACTAGATAAAACTCTAAAATAAGTGTAAAAATCTTTAGAAATTCCAGACATTTTAATAGTTACTGTAGTAGGTAATTCTATTTCATCTTCTTGATAAAAGGCAGAAAAGTTATATTCAGAGCCATTAAAAAAACGATCCTCTAGAGTATTGTAAATATTGTTAGAAAAGTTAAATAGGTAAAAATTTTCTTCACTTCCATCATCTTTAAAAGTAACTTTTACCTCTGTTTCTTCACCAGAAAAAAGAGTTCTATCTCCTTGAACTACATTTGTAAATGTAGGCGATTTTATTTTTGTAGCAGTACCTTTATATGTTTCATTATCGTAAACTACAGTTAATTCATATTCGATATTATCTTGCGGAATAAAATTTATAGTTGGCGTATAATTTCCATCTAAGTTTGCATCAAAAAAAGGAATTATAGTGTTGTTATTTGTGTTTCTTAGGGTTACAATTGCATTACTAATTACCGGAATTTCATCTTCAAAGTAATCTGTAGAGCTTCTAAGTTTTACCACAGTATTGGCGGTAACAGGAAATTGATCAAAGTAAACTTCAAAATTAGCGTCAATAATTATTTTTGGTTTTCCTGAAGGTAGCTCTATTTGTACCACTTCTTCACAGCTTGTAAAGAAAAAAAGTGCAGCAATTAATAAATTAAATATTTTTATGTTTTTCATAAGAGTAGGTATTAAATCTTAATTACAGAATGTTAAAAATTAAAATTATATGTTACTGAAGGAACCAGTCCAAAAATAGAAGTTTTTATAGCTTCATTTCTAAAAGTTTCTCTGTTTTGAGTAAAGTTTATAGAAGCAGCATTTCTTCTGTTATATAAGTTATAAAACCCAAAAACCCACTCTCCTTGCCATTTTCTATTTTTATTTTTTGTAGGAGTTAAAGTCGCAGAGATGTCCAATCTATGATATGCAGGTAATCTATCTGCATTTCTTCTATTATCATCATAAATAGGTACATTTAAGCCCTGAAATTCATACTGACCTACAGGATAGTTTGTAGGCTGACCAGTTTGTAATAAAAAGTTGGCATTAAATGTCCATTTTTTATTTAATTCGTAGCTAGTATTCAGAGATAAATCGTGTGTTTTATCGAAAGGAGTATTATACCATTCGCCATTATTTATACCTGGTTCATTGGCATTTCTTCCTTCAGTTAACTGTTCCGATTTAGATAGGGTATATGCTAGCCACCCTCTAAAATTACCGGTCTCTTTTTTAAATAATACTTCCAGTCCGTAGGCTCTTGCTTTACCATTTAAAATAACGGTTTCAATTTCATTATTGGCAACAAGATTTGCGCCGTTTATATAATCTATTCTATTTTGAATGTCTTTATAAAAAGCTTCTGTTTCTAATGAATAGTCTCCATCATTTATAGTTTTAAAGTAACCTACGGCATATTGATCTAACAGTTGAGGTTTGATAAAAGTACCACTTGGCGTCCAAATATCTAATGGAGTAGGTGATGCTGTGTTAGATAATAAGTGTAAATACTGAGCCATTCTATTATAGCTACCTTTAATTGATGATGTTTCGTTTAATAGGTAAGAGAAAGAAGCTCTTGGTTCGAAATTATAAAAACTAGCAAGTACATCGCTTCTATTATAGTTTACGACTCCTGTTGGAGTAGCAGATTCATATTTTTGAAAATCTTGGTTATAAATTACTGCTTCATTATTTTGATAAGTATTTAATTCATCTTGTCCCAAACGGATAAAATTGCTATATCTAAGTCCGTATTTTAAGGTTAATTTATCAGATATTTTATGGTCAGCTTCTAAATAGGCTGCAAATTCATTCGCATATTTTTTAGTAAGTGTTTCTGGTAGTATTCCAGAATCGTCTCTATTTGGAATAATTACACCTGGGTTAAACTGTGTATAAATATTGTTTACACCGTAACTTAACTTAAAATTATCTTTCAGATAGTGGTTAAAATCGTATTTAATATTATAGTTTGTAATACCAGAATCCCATTCAAAACCCACAAAGTCGAGAGTAAGTCCATAAAA
The DNA here is from genome assembly GCF_038024095.1 of Polaribacter tangerinus. Lineage (NCBI taxonomy): Bacteria > Pseudomonadati > Bacteroidota > Flavobacteriia > Flavobacteriales > Flavobacteriaceae > Polaribacter > Polaribacter tangerinus. The sequence continues at coordinate 2,671,590 of NZ_CP150668.1, forward strand.
ATAATCGGAATATATAAGAGATAGGTTAGAAAATAATTTATCAGAAAAAAGGTGGTTCCACCTTAGGTTTGCCACCACATTTCCGTAATTATTTATAAAACTTTCATTAATACCAAAAACATCTTCACCAAAATAAGCAGAGAAATAGAGGTTGTTTTTTTTGTTAAAACGGTAATTAACTTTGGTGTTTAAATCGTAAAAGTAAGCAGTATTATCATTATTAAAAAGAGGCAAAAATAAATGTGCATACGAAGATCTACCACCAATTAAAAATGAACTTTTTTCTTTTTCTAATGGTCCTTCTATTAACAACCTACTAGAAACAAGACCGATACCTCCTGTTGCTTTAAACTTTTTATTGTTTCCTTCTTTTTGATATATGTCTAAAACAGACGATAATCTACCGCCATATTTAGCAGGAATTCCTCCTTTAAAAAGATTTACATCTTTAATAACATCAGGGTTAAACACCGAGAAAAATCCAAACACATGAGAAGAATTAAAAACAATTGCTTCATCTAGCAATATTAAATTTTGATCTGCAGCACCACCACGAACATTAAATCCAGATGCGCCTTCACCAGCAGAGGTAACCCCTGGTAAAAGAATAATAGACTTTATAATATCTGCTTCACCTAGCACTACAGGAATTTGTTTAATAGTTTTAGCAGAAAGTTTATTAACACTCATTTGGGGAGTTCTAATATTTATTTTTTCGATACTACTTTCTATTACTATTTCTTCTAAGTTTTCAGAAGCTTCGGTTAGTTTAAAGTTTTTTGTTGTTTTTTCTGTAAGTGAAATAGATGTTATTATTGGTGAATATCCCAAGTAACTTATTTGTATATTATACTTTCCTTTGGGAACTGTTATTGAGTAAAAGCCATATTGATTTGTGGTGGTTCCGGTATTTAATTCTGGAAAATAAATGGAAACACCAATTAATGTTTCGTTATTAGAGTTATCGTAAACAGTTCCACTTAACGTTACTTTTTCTTGGCTAAATAAAGAAAAAGAGGTGAAAAGTACTAGGAATAAAAGAGTCTTAAAGTTTGGCATCTTGTTTAATTATTGTTTTAATAATTTCAACAAAAGTACAAATGATATTTGGTAAGGAAACGTTAAAAAAAGGACTAAATTGATTTAATTATACACTATATCTTTTACTTCTATTTTTTTATTTTTAATGAAGTCGTATAAAGTAAGTCTTCGTAGGGTATAATAATCTATCCAAAACTTTTCTAATGAATTTAAATATCTTAATACAGAGTTGTCTTTTTCTTGCAGAGCTATATTTAAATCGGTAATAGTAATTTTTCCTAAAATAAACCGTTTTTTAGTAATTTCATAACGTTTTGTAGCTATTTCTTGAGCCTTTTTAGCAGTTTTTAAAAAGTTTCGTTGATTTTGCCAATTTAATACATGTAAATAAATTTCTTGTTCAAATTCTTGTTCATCTTGTTCTACATTGGTGTTTACCAAATCTTTGTTGGCCTCCACTAATTTTCTTCTAGATTTAGAAACACCCCAATCTAATAAAGGGATGCCAACAGATAATGTAACCCTTTGTTGCTGATTATAGTCCTGAAACAAATCATTAAATACCGCACCTTGTTGTGATACTCCGAAATTAGCATTCAATCGAACTTGAAGCCTGTTGTTTCCCTTAACCTCTGCAACTTCTCTTTCGGCCTCTAAACGCTTTCTTCGAAATTCTATAACTGCTTTTCTGTTAGAATTAGCTTCTTCTAACGCTTTTTCTACAGTAACAGTAAAAGTGGTTAATTCTTTTGGGACATCTAATCGAATATTTTCTGTTTCTAAAGCTAGATATCTAGCTAAATTTTGTGAACTTCGTTTAAGAGATATTTCGTTTGTGGTAACATTATTAATAGAGTTTAAAACAGATAATTCTATTTGCAATAAATCGTTTTCTGCAATTTTTCCCATTTTAAATCTTCCTTTTGCAATTTTAAATAACGTATCTTGATTAGATAAGTTAGATCTTGCAATTTTGGTTTGCATTTGGTCTTTTAAAAGAGCAAAATAACGCCTTGAAGTATTTAAAGAAATTTGTTCCATTCTTTCGATAAAATCTCTTTTTGCCTCTTCATAAATTAAAGGTTCAATTTTTTTATCCCATTTAAATTCATTGTAGAATAATGAGTTTTGACGATAATTTATAGAAAATGGAACTACAGCAAAACGTGTTGCATCATTGGCAAATAAATCTACTCTTTCTACTTGAGAACTAAATGAAAGGGTACCACCAGTAAAGGCAATATTTTGATTTAATGATACTACACCTTCTAACCGAGATTGATTGGTTTGCACAAAAATATCTTCACCACTATCATTTGTAAGTCTGTTAATAGAGTTAGAATAAGAGGGTAGCGTTGCATCTAATCTTAATTGTGGTAAAAAACTAGCTTTATAGTTTCTAAATCGCCAGTAACTTGCTTGATTTTGATTCAGTAACGTTTTATAATCTGGAGATTTTTCTTGAGCAATGGTAATTGCTTCCTCTAAAGTGATAAATTTTTGCTCTTGACAAAATGTGACACTACTAAGAAGAGCGCACAAAATAATACTAATTTTTTTCATAATTTATTAGTGTCTAATAGCTTCAATCGGACTCTTACTTGCAGCAGATTTTGCAGGTGCGATGCCAAATATTAACCCAATTAAAGTAGCTACAAAAAAGGATAATAAAATTGAACTTAGCGATAATATAGTTTCTATTCCTGTTGATATTTCTAAAACATACGAAGAAAATATTCCTAAGATAATACCTATAATTCCTCCACCAATACTTACCAAAACAGATTCTGTTAAAAACTGAAGAATTACATCTTCTTTGGTTGCACCAATGGCTCTAATAATACCAATTTCTTTAGTTCTTTCTAAAACAGAGGCTAGCATAATATTCATTATTCCAATACCCCCGATTAATAAAGAAATTCCTGCAATAATACTAAGAACGATGTTAAAAATTTGCTTTGTTTTTTGTTGTTGCTTTAAAAGTTGAATTGGTATAGAAATTTCAAAATCGACTAGCTCGTTATGTCTTCTTTTTAGCATTCTGCTTAAAACATCTGCTGTTGCATTTAGTTCCGACGAATTATTTACCTGAACAACCAATTTGTCTATTTGATGATAATTGCCTCTTGGAATTCTTTTTTTAGGTCCTTGCTGGCCACCACCATTAATAATAATCATGCCACCACCTCCAGTATTCAGTGGTTTATCACTAATAATTTTTCTGTCTTTATAGCGAACTAAAAAAGTTTGGAGAGGAATATAAATATCTGTATTCATATCTCTTATACCTAAGCTCTCTTGTGCATTGTCTGAAATAAATTTTTCTTCAATTACCCCAATTACTTGTAGCCAAACATCTTTTACTTTAATTCTTTTACCAATAGCACTTTCTCCAGTAAATAGTTTTTTTTCTATTTTTTTTCCAATAATACAAACGGGTAGTGCATTGATACTTTGTGCTGATGAAAAATTTTTACCACTCTCTATATAAATGTTTGAGGTTTCAAAATAATCACTAGAAACCCCTACCAGTTTTACTGGACTTTGTCTCCCTTTTTTGATCACATAAGTTTCTAAAATTATTTCTGGACTTACTCTTTTAATAGAAGGTACATTCTTTTTAATGCTAGCAACATCTAACAAATCTAATCCTTTAGAAAAACGTTTCGATTCTGTTGCATTATCAGATGATTCCTCTTCTGTGTTATCATCTTTTTCATCGGGAATAGGAGTAATTACTATATTATTTACCCCTACAAGTTCTAATTGAGCTAGAATTTCCTTTTCAGCACCATTTCCAATGGCTAACATTGTTATTACAGCAGCAACACCAAAAATAATTCCTAAAGAAGTTAGCAGTGTTCTCACCTTATTAGTTGTAATAACCCGAACGGCTTCACTAAAATTAGATTTTAGTTTTTCTATGTAGATTTTATCAAACATAAAAAGACTCAATTTAAGGTTATTATTTTTTCTTTTTCTAAACCTTCGGGCTTATTTAAGTAGACAATATCATTTTCAGTTAAGCCTTTTTCTATAATGACAGCATCGTTGTTTGCATTGCCAATTTTAACCTCTTTTTTATTGATAGAAAAGCCCGCTTTAGTGTACACATAGGTAATGGAATCTTTAGAGAAAACAGCCTCTAAAGGAATACTTAAAACATCTTTCTTTTCGAATGTTAAAATTCTGTTAGACGTTGTCATTCCTGGTCTTATATTCGTATCCGATTCTGTAAGTTTAATCAGTACCTGAAAAACTTTTATATCTGAGCCTCTTTTATTTTCTCCAACATTAGCAACATCGGTAACAACTCCGTTTAGTTCAACATCAGGGAAAGCATCAAAGCCCACTTTAACAGGCAGCCCTTTTTTTATTTTTCGGATATCTACCTCATTCGCATAGGTTTTAGATTCCATTTTGGTTAAATCGGGTAAACTTGCTATAGAAGGGTCCCAAGGACTTATGGAAGATCCTACTTTTTTCTTCGCTCCATTCCATTCTCTAATGTATGTAATCATTCCATTTCCATTAGAATAAATTGTAAAAGACTTTAATAGGTCTAGTAAATTTTCTAGTTCTTTTCTAATTTTAGAAACCCTTGTACCTACTTCAACCATTTTAGCATTGGCTTGTCTTTTTTTTATTTTATAATTTTCTTTCTTTTCATTAAAATCTCGTACTAATTTTTCTAAATTATTTTCTAATTTTTTAATAGTGGCAGGCGGTTCATAGGTAGATTGTTTTAGCTCTAACTTAGTTTCTTCCATATTAAAACTTAAATCTTTAAGAGCATTTCTTTCTTGCTTTAGAGAAAGTGTGGTATCTAGTTGTTGCTGCGTGTATTTAGCTTCAGCTCCTTCTAAATTTAGTCGAGCATCTATAATTTGTTCGTTCACATCTGATGGATCTAACCGACCAACATAATCTCCTTTTTTTACAATAGTTCCTTCTGGAACTAAATCTTGAATTTTAATTTCTCTAAGTCTAAATTTTCTCAGATTTTCTGGTCCATTAATTTTTTTTAAACTTGTAGATTGTGCTTCTCCAGAAGTTACTACTTCATTTATAAAATTCCCTTTAGTAACTTTTGTAGTCAAATAAATTTTGCCATCATTAGAAGGAGAGAAGTAGCTATAAATAGTATAAATAATAGCTACAAATGCTATAGAAATGAAAACAATTTTTCTTTTATTCATTTTAGTTGATTTAAAAACCAAATCTAAAAAAAAAAGAGTGCGATAACGCACTCTTAATGTTAATGTTTACAAAAGATTAGCTTTTAAATAGTTGCTAAAATGTTATTCAATGTAGTATTTGGTCTCATCGCCTTATTGGCTAACTCTTCTGTTGGTAGGTAGTAACCTCCAATATTTGTAGTTGTACCTTGAATTTCATTTAACTCTGCAACAATCTTAGTTTCGTTTTCTTTTAAGGCTTTTGCAACTTTTGTAAATGTAGCTTTTAACGCCTCATCTTTATTTTGTTTGGCTAAGTTTTCTGCCCAATATAAAGCTAAATAAAAATGACTACCTCTGTTATCTAATTCGCCAACTTTTCTAGAAGGAGACTTGTCATTGTCTAAAAAGGTATCGGTAGCATCATCTAAAGCTTCAGCTAAAATTAGTGCCTTTTCATTATTATTACTTGTACCTAAATGTTCTAAAGAAACGGCTAAGGCTAAAAATTCACCGAGAGAATCCCAACGTAAATGGTTTTCTTCTAAAAATTGTTGTACATGTTTAGGAGCAGAGCCACCAGCACCAGTTTCAAACAATCCACCACCATTCATTAAAGGAACGATAGAAAGCATTTTGGCAGAAGTTCCTACTTCTAGAATAGGAAAAAGATCTGTTAAGTAATCTCTCAATACGTTTCCGGAAACCGATATGGTATCTAAACCTTTTACAATTCTTTCTAAGGTAAATTGTGTAGCTTTTATAGGTGATAAAATTCGGATATCTAAACCTGTAGTGTCATGATTTGGTAAGTATGTTTTTACTTTTTTAATAATTTCTGCATCATGTGCTCTATTTTTGTCTAACCAAAAAACTGCAGGTGTATTGGATGCTTTTGCTCTGGTAACTGCCAATTTTACCCAATCTTGAATTGGCAAATCTTTAGTTTGGCACATTCTCCAAATATCCCCTTCTTCTACATCATGAGAAATTAATTTTTTACCATCGGTATTCAATACAACTACTTTACCAGCAGTTTTAATTTCAAAAGTTTTATCATGCGAGCCATATTCTTCTGCTTTTTGAGCCATTAAACCAACATTCGGAACAGTTCCCATTGTTGTTGGGTCAAAAGCACCATGTTTTTTACAAAAGTTTATAGTTGCTTCGTATATACCAGCATATGAACTATCAGGTATAATTGCTTTGGTATCTTGTAATTTTCCGTCTGCATTCCACATTTTACCAGATGTTCTAATCATTGCAGGCATAGAAGCATCAATAATTACATCCGATGGTACATGCAAGTTGGTAATCCCTTTATCTGAGTTTACCATAGCTAGTTCTGGCCCATGATCTAATGCGTATCTAATATCTTTTCTAATTTCATCTCTTTTTTCTTTTGGTAATTCGTTTAATTTATTCAAAAGATTTCCAAGGCCATTATTTACATCTACCCCAATTTTCTGAAAAGTTTTACCGTGTTTTTTAAATAAATCGCTAAAAAATACTCGTACCGCATGACCAAAAATAATTGGGTCACTAACTTTCATCATAGTTGCTTTCATGTGTAACGAAAACAAGGTATTGTTGTCTAAAGCATCTTCATACTGTTCTTCCAAAAAGCTAATTAAAGCTTTTTTATTCATAACAGTTGCATCAATAATTTCACCTGCTAACAAGTTTAAATTTTCTTTTAAAATTGTTTTTTCTCCATTTTTCGAAATATGAACAATACTTACAGAAGTTGCATTTTGTGTAGTTATAGATTTTTCGTTGTGTGCGAAGTCTCCGTTACTCATTGTAGCAACATGTGTTTTTGAGTTTGCAGACCAAACTCCCATAGAATGAGGATTTTTTCTAGCGTAATTTTTAATAGCTTTCGGAGCTCTTCTGTCGGAGTTACCCTCTCTTAAAACAGGGTTTACAGCAGATCCTTTTACTTTGTTATAAAGATCAAGTACCTTTTTATCTTCCTCTGTTTTAACTTCATCAGGATAATTTGGGAGCTTAAAACCTTTTTCTTGTAATTCTGAAATTGCTTCTTTAAGTTGAGGAACAGAAGCACTTATATTTGGCAATTTTATAATGTTAGCTTCTGGTTGTTTTGCCAAATTTCCAAGAATTTCTAGGGCATTTTCTACTTGCTGATTTTCATTTAAATAGCTAGAGAAGTTTGCTAAAATTCTGGCAGCTAAAGAAATATCTTTAACTTCTATTGCTATATTTGATGTTTTTGTGAAAGCTTTTACAATTGGTAAAAAAGACCGTGTTGCCAATGCCGGCGCTTCGTCTGTTTTAGTATATACTATTTTAGCTATTTTACTCATTTGAATATTATTTTGTGTAATTGTACTGCTATTAAGACTTTCTGAATGAAATTCACTTTGCGAAAGTCAGCAAATTTAAGAATTAAATGTCATTTTACTGTTGCTAAATTCCTATAAATTAATTAGTTTTTTTTCATTATTGATAATATGCTGCTTTTATTGTAAATTTTATTAAAGAATAATTAATTTTACAGCGTAATTTTTGTTGTACGTTACTTTAGTAAACAAAAAAAGCGTTGTAAATGAATACAACGCTTTTTATAGTTTATGATTAAAAGACTATCTTCTTTTTTCAGTAATTCTAGCTTTTTTACCAGTAAGACCTCTAAAGTAAAAGATTCTAGCTCTTCTAACTTTTCCTCTTTTATTTACTTCAATTTTCTGGATTGAAGGTAAGTTTACAGGAAAAATTCTTTCTACACCTACTGTACCAGACATTTTTCTGATTGTAAAAGTTTCTGAAGCTCCTGAGCCTCTTCTTTGAATTACAACTCCTCTAAAAAACTGAGTACGTACTTTTTCACCTTCTCTAATTTCATAAAACACAGTAATAGTGTCTCCTGCAGCAAATTCTGCAAATTCTTTTTTTGTTACAAATTCGTCTTGTACAAATTTTACTAAAGATTCCATATCTTTTTATTTAATTGTTTTTGTAAAGCAACATTCACGATTTTTTCGTCAGAGGTTAATTTAGCGGTTGCAAAAATAGTACTTTTTTTTTGTTGATAAAATAAAAATGTGTCTAATTTTTCGGTTGGTAGTTTTCACAGTGATAAACCCAAAATTTTCGTGAAGGTTTTCCATTAATATCTATAATTATAGGTTCTATTTCTATAACTTTAGAGAAATAGAGTTTTAGCTTTTCTCGTTCTTTATTTAACTTATTAGAATTTTTAAAACGTTTGTCTGAATCTAAAAAGATAGCATTTTTACCTTTTAATGTAGTTAAGTTATCTCCTAAATAATCGAAATGTAATGCAGGTAATCCAATAATATTTTGAGCATAAACTTTGTCTTTCATAAAAAAGTTTAAACACGCACTTGTTTTGTAATTATCATTAGAAAATATAAAGGTATTACTGTGTTTTTTTTGAAGTTCTTCTGTTTTTGTAGCCAATTCTTTCCAGCCTACCCAAGTATCATCACTTTTTATTGGTATAAAATAAAATAAAATTTGTACCGCGAATAGTAGGTGAAAAACTATCGAAAACACCAATTGTGTTTTTATCATTTTTTTCGAAAAAAACATTGCAGCTAACACTATTCCGCTTATATATGAGGGCATTAGCCAATTTAATTTAACCCAATAAATTGGTGTAATACTTAAAAAACCAATAAATGTTGGTATAAAAAAAGCTAAAAGAAATAGAGTTTTAGAACTTGGAAATTTAAATCTTGTAAAAACTCTTTTTATGTATTTAAATGTAAAAAGTATAAAAGTTATAAATAATACAGGTAATAATAGGAATAATTGATGGCCAATAGCTCCTAAGAAATTGGTGGGCGAAATTTCAAACTTCGAAATGCTATTTGTTCTTTCAGAAGATTGAAATGCAAAAGAGGCAAACTCGTTTTGATAATTCCAATACCATACAGGAAAAGTTATTATTACCGATGTTATAATGCCTAGCCATAACCATGGCGAGATAATTAGTTTTCTATATCTATTAGAAATTAATATAAAGCCTATCAAGCCTATTTGCAATAAAAGTGCTGTATATTTACTATTAAAAGCGAGTCCCATGGCAATTCCTGCTACTATAAAAAACCATTTTTTTTCTTCAAAAATAGCTTTGTAAAGCGCAATTATGCTTAAAGTCCAGAAAAGTAATAGTGGAACATCTGGTGTCGAGTTAAAAGAAAGTATCGAAATAAATAGGGTAGAGACCAGTAATATGATGGCAATTTCTTGCCTTTTTTTTGATAAAAAGTAACCAGATAATTTATAAAAGCTTAAAATAGTAAGTGATGTTATAACGAAATCTGCAAATTTTACTACAAATACGGTGCTACCAAAAACTTCTGTAAAAGCCCTTAAAATGTAACCTATCATTCCGGGATGATCAAAATAAGATAAAGATAAATTTTGACCGTATAAATAATAATAAGCGTCTTGTGGCATTAATCCCATAAAGGGAAGTAAAAGCAATCGAAATAATTGAAAGCCCATTACCCAAGAAATTGCACTGTTATTTTTAATAAACTGAATCATGGTATTTAAAAGAGGTAAAGTTTATGATTTTCAAATTAATCTTCTAGTAAATCGGGCCTAATTTCCTTTGTTCTTTTATATGCCTGATCGCTTCTCCAGTCATCAATTTTAGGAAAATTACCAGAAAGTAATATTTCAGGTACTTTATTGCCTTCATAGTCTGCAGGTCTTGTATATACTGGTGGCGATAATAGGTTGTCTTGAAAAGAGTCTGTAAGTGCAGATTGTTCATCTCCAATTACACCTGGAATTAAGCGAACAATAGCATCTACTAAAACCGCTGCAGCGAGTTCTCCTCCTGTTAGTACATAATCTCCAATAGAAATTTCTTTTGTGATAAATAATTCTCTAATTCTTTGGTCTACACCTTTGTAATGTCCTGTTAAAATTAGTATATTTTCTTTTAAAGATAATGTATTTGCGGTTGTTTGATTCAGGGTCTTTGCATCGGGAGTCATGTAAATTATTTCGTCATACACTCTTTCGGATTGTAGTTTTTTAATACAATTTGCAATTGGTTCAATCATCATTACCATTCCTGCTCCGCCGCCAAATTGGGTGTCGTCTATTTGTTTATAATTACCTAAACCGTATTTTCTTAAATCGTGAATTACTATTTCTGCCAATCCTTTTTCTTTGGCTCTTTTTACAATAGAGTGGTTAAACGGACTCTCTAATAAATCGGGAACTACTGAAATAATGTCTATGCGCATTTTGCAAAGTTACTGTTTTGTTTTTTTTATTCAACAATTAATGTAAATGGAAAATTGAAGGAACTATTCACATTTTTACCTAATTGTTTTGCAGGTTCAAGTTTTGGTAAAGTAAGTAAAATTCTTTTTATTTCATAAATAATAGCCATGTGTACGTTTTTTACTTCTACATCATCAATAGTGCCTTGAGTATTTATTTTAAAAGAAACCCAAATTCTTTTTCTTCCCTTTGGGTAGCCTAAAAGTTTAGGTAAATCGCTATTAAACTTTCTTATAAAATGCATTTGAATATTTTTGCTTAAGCAGTTTCTTACCGCATCAATATCAGATGATTTTTCACATCCAGGAAAAATAGGTACTCTTTCAGAGGTAAGTTTAGTACTTGTTTTTACAATTGTTTTTCCGTTTTCAAAAGATAAAATTTGTAAGAAATATTGATTAAACTTTCTTGGATCTATAAAATGTAACTTTTTTATTGGATATTCTTCTAAAGCGTTAAATATCTTTTTTTCTAATTCTTTATTTCTAGCATTTGAAGATAAGAGTATTGGTTCCTTTAAGTTGTTTAATTGAAAATACACAAATAGCTTGCTCTCAATTCTGTTTAAATCAGCTTTTTCTATCCATTTTTCTGATATTTTGTTTCTTAAGTATGAAGAAAGCTCATTTTCAGTTGAAGGAACTCCAATTTGTTCTAAGTTCCTATATTTATCTGAATACGTGGGTTGTAGTCCTTTTTTTACTTTAATTCTAACATTATATAACACTTTTTTGGGTAAATTATTTACAGTAGCCACCTCTTTTATTTTGGGAAATATAGAAAGAGCTCTATCTATTTCTGCATTAAAAAAAGAAGGAACTTTAGAGTCTTTTTGATATAATTTCCCGTCTTTATCTATAACTATTTTAATAAAAAGAGTGGTTTCAATTTCACTTAACATTGTAAAATTAAGTGTATTATATAGGTGTTTTTCTATGGCAATATTTACACAGTCCTTTATGTCATCATAATAATTTAAATCATTACAATTGGTCATTACACTGGGAGTTTCTTCAATAATTTTTGAACTAACATTAAAAATGTTCTTGGTTCCTTTTTTAGAAATAATTTGAAGAGAGTATCTTTTTTTTCTATCTAGATTTTTAATGCCGAGTTTTTTTAAAGGATATTCTCTAAAGGAATTTAAGATAGCCTCACTTGTTTCTATAGTTTGGTAACCAGATATTTCAATTTCTGTGGGTTTTTTATCTGCATCAAGAGTAAAATGTAATGTTATTAGATTACTTTTTTTAGGGAATCGAATAGAGCGTAAATATTTCTTCTTTACTGTTTTAGAAAAGTGTTTTGCTAAATCGTTTTTTCTGTTGGGATTCGAAAACTGCTCATAGTTGAAGTTTTCTACTTGAGAAAAGCCGAAAAGGGAAGTGAAAATAATTGAAAAAGTTAGTACTAATCTAAGAGAAAGTTTCATAATTGATTTTTTACCAATGTACAAAAAAAATGAAAAGCTTTCATTTATCGTTAGAAGTAATGATTGTAATTTATTCTTCTGTACTTAAATGAAACAACGCATCTCCTTTGTTAACAATTGGTGTTTTATTGATGCAAAAAACATGACAATTAAATGGAGCATAAATATTTTTTTTAAACTCTCCAAAAGGATCCTGCACAACCCCTAAAATTTCTTTTTTCTTTACATAACTTCCGTTAGAAACTCTAATTTTTAGCATTCCGGAGTGGGAAGCACGTAACCATTTCGATTTTTTAACAAGAATTGGGGTTTCTCTAACAATACTTTCTCCTTCTATCATGCCAAGGTGGATAAGAACATTTCTAGTTCCCATTACTCCTTCATTTATAATTGTCGGATTTAGTTCTTTAGATTTTCCTCCTTCAAAAAGAAGTACAGTTTTGCCTAATTTTGTGAGTGTATCTCTTAATGACTTTGCTATATTTTTTGAGTAGACAATCATTGGTGGGTTAAATACTTTTGCCAATTCAAGCGCTTTTAAATCATTTTTGTCACATCGAATTTGAGCAATGTTGTCCCTTTCTCCACCACCAGTATGAAAGTCGATAATACAATCTACAAAAGGAGCAATTTTTTCTGAAAATTGATATGCAAACTGACTTGCTAAAGAGCCAGATAGCGTGCCTGGAAATACTCGGTTTAAATCTCTACCATCTGGAAATTCTCTAGTTTGTACTAAATACCCAAAAATATTAAATACAGGTATACAAATGATAGTTCCTTTTTTTGGTTTATTAAGACCAATATCAATAATTTCTCGAACTATTCCTACACCATTAGTTTCATCGCCATGTATGCCCGCTAACAACAGTACTACGGGTCCGGGTTTGTTAGATCGCTCTATTATAACCGGAACATTTACGGTGGTTCTAGTATGTAGTTTTGCAACTTTTAAATCGATAACAGTGCGTTTTCCTTCAGGAATTTCTTTTCCAAGAAGTACAAAAGGTTTACTCGACATGAATTTCTAAATAACGGATAATTTCTTTGGCAATATTTTTTCCTGTAGCAATTTCTATTCCTTCTAGCCCCGGAGATGAGTTTACTTCTAAAACTAGTGGTCCTTTAGATGATTGAAGCATATCTACACCTGCAACCCCTAAACCCAATGCTTTTGTAGCTTTTAATGCTGTTTTTTCTTCTTCGTCTGTTAACTCTATAACAGTGGCATTACCACCTCTATGCAAGTTCGAACGAAACTCGCCATCTTTACCTTGTCTTTTCATAGCGCCAACTACTTTACCATCTACCACAAAAGCCCTAATATCTGCACCACCAGCTTCTTTAATAAACTCTTGAGCAATTACTCTTGCGCCCAGTCCATTAAAGGCTTCTAGCACAGAGGTTGCTGCATTTTTAGTTTCTGCTAAAACAACACCTAAACCCTGAGTTCCTTCCAATAATTTTAAAATTAAAGGAGCTCCACCAACAGAGGCTACAACATGTTCCACTTCTTTGGTGTAATTGGTAAACACTGTTTTTGGTAAGCCAACACCAGCTCTAGCTAAAATTTGTAGGCTGCTTAATTTATCTCTCGACTTTACCAAAGCTTGTGAGGTAACTGAAGTAAAAACTTTCATCATTTCAAACTGCCTAATAACTGCAGTTCCGTAGAAAGTAACTGAAGCACCAATTCTAGGAATAATGGCATCTATATTTTCTAAATACTCACCTTTATAAAAAATTTTAGGAGCTCTTTTCTCAATTTCTATGTTGCATTTTAAATGATCTACAACCAGCACTTCGTGCTTTCTTTTTTGAGCAGCTTCTACAAGTCTTCTTGTTGAGTATAGTTTTGGGTTTCTAGATAAAATTACAATTCTCATTATTCTTGGTGTTTTAAATGGTAGGATAGATTTTTTTTAGTGGTGTCTATCACAAATTTTTTGTTCAGAAATTTTCTACCTAATAAAATAGGAAATTTCATGTTTTTTCGTTCTGTTAATGTTAAATAAATGTCATTTTTTTTGTTAAACATGATAATTTCTGTTAGAATTCTAAAGCGTCTTTCAGAAATGCCGTTCGAACTTTTTACTATTTTAAAGGTATAATCATTCGTGATAAATTCTTTATTATTATAAAGAGTGTGTGCTGGGTCTAACAATGTAAATTTTAGTTGTTTCTTATTGTTTACTTCAATTTCTTCAATATTTGTACAATGAATTGAAGATGTGTAAGCACCAGAATCTATCTTAACATCAATATTTTCTAGTAAGAATTCAGGAAAATCTGCCTTATCTTCTCTACCAATTGTAATTTTCATTTGTAAAATTTATCAGGAGTAAAATTAGGGATACTATTTGACTTACAATAAAATTTTAGTTACAATTTTAAAACAGCAGCTTCTGCACACCTTTCTCCATCCATGGCTGCAGAAACTATACCACCTGCATATCCACCGCCTTCGCCACAAGGAAAAAGTCCTTCAATTTCTGTATGTTCTAGGTTTTCTTTTCTTGGAATATTTACTGGTGATGATGTGCGAGATTCAACCCCAACAATATTTGCTTCATTTGTTAAATAACCATGCATTTTATTGCCAAATCCTACAAATCCTTTTCGCAATCTACTGCCAATTATTTTTGGAAGTAAAGAGTGTAATGGGGCAGATTTCAATCCAGGTTGATAGGATGTTTCATTTAAAGATGAAGATAATTTGCCATCAACAAAATCGACAAGCTTTTGTGCTGGTGCGGTTTGAGTTCTGCCGCCAGCATGAAAAGCAATTTTTTCTAAGTCTTTTTGAAAAGCCAACCCTTTTAGCGCTCCAAATTTTTCGTACTTTTTAAAGTCTCTATTAATATCTAATTCTACAACAATTCCAGAATTTGCAAATTTATTATTTCTTCGAGAAGGAGACATTCCATTTACCACAACCTCTCCATTTGCAGTTGCTGCAGGTACAATAAAACCGCCAGGACACATGCAAAAAGAATACACACCTCTGTTGTTTACCTGTTGTACTAGACTGTATGCAGCAGCAGGTAAAAGTTCATCGCGCTTTGTTGAGCAATGATATTGAATTTGGTCTATTATTTCTTGCGGATGTTCTACACGAACTCCCATTGCAAAAGATTTTGCTTTTAGGGCAATGTTTTTTTTATGTAAAAGCTCATATATATCTCTTGCAGAATGTCCGGTTGCCAAAATAACTGCATTCACAGTCATTTCTGTTCCGTTTTCTAATTGTATTGCTTTTAGTTTATTATCTTTGATACTAAAGTCTACTACTTTTGTATTAAAGTGAATTTCTCCACCGAACTTTAAAATATTTTCTCGAATATTTGCAATTATTTTAGGAAGCTTATTAGTTCCAATATGTGGATGAGCATCTACTAAAATTTGTTCGGTGGCTCCATGAAATACTAAATTCTCGAAAATTCTTCGAACATCTCCTCTTTTTAATGAACGTGTATAAAGTTTACCGTCAGAATAGGTGCCGGCACCGCCTTCTCCAAAGCAATAGTTAGAATTCTCATGAACTATATGGTCTTGATTAATTGCTTTTAGGTCTCTTCTTCTTTCTTGTACATTTTTACCACGTTCTAAAACAATGGGCTTAAAACCAAGTTCTATACATCTTAGCGCAGCATACATTCCTGCTGGTCCGAACCCAATAATATGAACCTCTTTCGCATTTGTTACCTCTTTATAATCAAAAGAATAATCAGATTTTTCTGGAACTTTTTCGTTTATATAAACGGCTACTTTATAATTTAAGATGATGTCTTTTTTTCGGGCATCAATAGATTTTCTAAGAACTTTAACCGCAGTTATGTCACTTTTGTCAATTTTAAGAGCCTTAGAAGCTTTGTAAAGCAATATGTTTTCTTTGCGTTCTTCTACCAGATTTACGCGAAGCTGAATTTCTTGCACCATTTTGCAAAAGTAATTAAATTAAACAGTATTTAAACTTTAAATAAAAAGGATTAATTTTAGTGTAAGCTAGCTTTAATCATTCGTTTATTGCCTGCAAAATCCTTGCGTAGTTCAATGTTTCGAAACCCTTTTTTTTTGAGCATTTCTTTAGTTTCTTTACCTAAATATTGATTTATTTCAAAGAATAGGAATCCAGATTTTTCTAAATATTTTAATGCTAAATCGGCTATTTTTTCATAAAAAATAAGTGGTTTGTCATCAGCAACAAAAAGTGCTAAGTGTGGTTCATTTTCTAACACATTATTTTGAATCTCTTTTTTTTCTTGCTCTCTTACATATGGTGGGTTAGAGACTATTATATTAAATTTTTGTGTCAATTCTTCTGTTTTTAGAATGTCTAATTCTTCAAAATGAACTGTAACATTATTTATAATGGCATTTTTTTTAGCAATGTCTAATGCTTTTTTAGACACATCTACTGCATAAATAATGCTATTTTTAGTGTTTTTTGCCAATGATATAGAAATGCAACCTGAACCAGTGCCTACGTCTAAAATACTAACTTTTTTATTATTTGATGCCGTTATTTTTTGTGATATTTCAGCAACCCAAGAAACCAATTCTTCTGTTTCAGGTCTGGGTATTAGGGTATTTTTATTCACTATAAATGGGTATCCATAAAACTCTGTTTTACCTAAAATATATTGTATCGGTTCTTCATTTAAAAGCCTGTCTGTAATGATGTTTAGAGTGTTTAAATTTTCTTTATCAACGAAGAAATCGCTATTTAATACGGCGTCAATTCTTTTCATAGAAAGAATATCTTCTAAAAGTATAGTGAAAAAGCTTTCAATTTCTGTAGAAGGATATTTGGCTGCTAAACTGCTAAAAAAAAATATTTTAAAATCGCTTAATTTCATAGGCTGTAGAGATGGTACACTTACTGTAATTTTTTAATCATCCATACATTACAGGAATAATGACCTGTGTTTCCCATGGGATTGTCTAAATTTAAAAAGCCATTTTTTTTGTAGAGCTTTACAGCATCTGTCATAAAAGGTAATGTTTCTAAGTAGCAGCTTTTAAAACCAAATTTTTTAGCTTCTTGCAAACATTTGTTTATTAGTTCTGTTCCCAATCCGCGCCCTCTTGCAATGGGTAAGAAGTACATTTTTTGAAGTTCGCAAATATTTTTGTCCTCTCCGTCTAATTGAGCAATACCTGCACCACCAACAACTTTATTTTGATGTTCCAATACAAAATAACATTTATTTTTGCCTTGGTAAGTCTCAAACATTTTGTCTGTTGCTTGGTCTTCATAGGCAGTGCCAATTTTAGGAGCTCCCATTTCTAAAATAACACTTCTTATTACTTCAGAAAGCGCTTTGTTGTCGGAAGGTTTTATTTCTCTGATTATAAAATTTTCACTTGTCATTAATTCCCTTATTTTTGCAGGAGCAAGTTAGCTAATTTTTTACTGTTTTCTCATGAAAAAAAACGTCTATTTTTTACCAATTTTATTATTTTTTTTAGGGTGCTCTGTTTCAAAGCAACCTATTTTTTTAAAGGTAGATGAAGTGCAATTGGTGTCATTTAATTCAGATTCTATTCATTTTCGGGCTGCTGCTTTCTTTGAAAATCCGAATGTTGTTGGAGGAGAAATTACTACAGATAATTTAAGGGTATTTGTAAATGGAGTAGAAGTGGCTCAGGTATTTTCTGATACATTTAAAATTCCTGCCAAAAATGAATTTTCAATTCCTTTAAAAGTAGTTATACCAACAAGAAAAATCACAAGTAATACAAATGGAGGAGTTTTAGGAGGTTTATTAAATGCGGTATTAAAAAAATCAATTTCTATGGAGTTTAAAGGGAATTTAAAATATAAGGTTTTAGGTTTTTCTAAAATGTTTGAAGTTTCAGAAAAAAAAGAAGTACATTTTTAATGATGAAAGAACAAGATTTTTTTATGCAGCGATGTTTGCAGTTAGCTAAAAACGGAATCGGAAAAACTCGTCCGAATCCTTCTGTAGGCGCTGTTATTGTTCATGAAAACTTAATTATTGCCGAAGGTTTTACTTCGCCATTTGGCGGCAATCATGCAGAGGTAAATGCTATAGAATCAGTAAAGAATAAATCGATTTTAAAACAGGCAACAATTTATGTAACATTAGAGCCTTGTGCACATTATGGCAACACACCACCTTGTGCAGATTTATTGGTAAAACATCAATTTAAAAAAGTAGTTATTGGTTGTTTAGATACCAACGCGCTGGTTGCTGGTAAAGGAGTAGCACGTTTAAAAGCTGCTGGTATTGATGTTATTCTTGGTGTAATGGAGACTGAATGTAAAGAACACCATAAGCGCTTTTTTACTGTCCAAAATAAAAAAAGACCTTTTGTAATTTTAAAATGGGCAGTTTCAAAAGATGGGTTTATTGCTCCGTTACAGAAAAATGAACGAAAATCTATATTTATTTCTAATGAATATTCTAGGCAAATTGTTCATAAATTAAGAAGTAAAGAGCATGCCATTTTAGTTGGCACAAATACTGTTTTAGATGACAATCCTTCATTGGATGTAAGAAGTTGGTTTGGAGAAAATCCTGTGCGTATTATTTTAGATCAACATTTAAAAATACCACATAATAGTTTGGTTTATAATGGTTCTGTAAAAACAATTTTCATCATAAAAAACAGCAAAGAAAACGAATTGAAAGTTGCTAAACTCTTATCTAAAAGAATTAGTAATATTTGTTTCGAAACTATAGATTTTACTCAGAATGTTGCAGTTGAAGTTTGTAATATTTTACAAAAGCATGCAATACAGTCTATAATTATCGAAGGAGGCTCGCAAACATTGCAAACATTTATACATGCAAATATTTGGGATGAAGCACATGTTTTTAGAAGTAATTTAGTTTTAACAGAAGGTGTTAAACAGCCTATTTTGAATGGTTTATTTAGTTCACAAAACATTAATGATGATGTTTTAAAAATATACAAAAATGATTAAAAATATCATCTTCGATTTCGGAGATATCTTTATAAATTTAGATAAAGAAGGTACCTATAAGGCAATGGCAAAATTAGGAGTTTCTGCCATAACCGAAGATATGATAAAGGTGTATCATGCCTATGAAAAAGGACAAATTTCAACGAGTGATTTTATTAATTTTTACCAACTAAAATTTCCTAATATTTCTAAAGAAGATTTAGTAGCTGCATGGAATTGTATATTACTAGATTTTCCTCCAAAACGTCTTTCTTTTTTAAAAGAACTTCAAAAGACAAATAAATACAGGCTTTTTTTATTGAGTAATACCAATGATTTGCATATTTCTTGGATTCAAGAAAATTGGGGTATGAATTTGTATAATGAGTTTAAAAATTGCTTTGAACAATTTTACTTGTCTCACCAAATTCATTTTCGAAAGCCAGACAAAGAAATATATGAGTTTGTGTTACAAGAAAATAACTTATTGGCTTCTGAAACTTTGTTTATAGATGATTTAAAAGAAAACACAGATAGTGCAAAAAAGGTAGGCTTAAAAACATGGCATCTTATACCAGGTTTAGAGGATGTTACTGAGTTATTTAACAAAAACTATTTATAATTTTGATTTTTCTACTGTTAAGCATTCTCTTTTCAACGGGTTTATTTGTTATTTTTAAATATTTTGGTATTTATAAAATTGACGTTTTAAAAGCAATTTTTGTAAATTATATCGTTGCCTTTTCTATGGGTTTTTTACTCGCGGAAAGAAAAATACCTATTTCAGAAATTTATTTACAACCTTGGTTTTCGGGTGCATTGGTTTTGGGACTATTATTTATTTCTGTTTTTTTTGTAATGGCAATAACAGCTCAAAAAAACGGAGTATCTGTTACCTCAATCGCAGGAAAAATGTCTGTAGTAGTGCCTGTTTTTTTTGGAATTTTACTTTACAATGAATCCGTAACATTTTTAAAAATTATTGGAATTTTAATTGCTCTACTAGCAGTTTACCTATCTTCTGTAAAGAAAGAAAAAAGAGAGAGTAACGGAACATTATTTTTTCCGATTTTACTTTTCTTGGGTTCGGGTGCAATAGATACACTTTTGAAGTACATTCAAGTAACACATGTAGATGATAGAGACATTTCTATTTTTTCTGGAAGTTTATTTGGTATTGCGGCCGTTTTTGGATTTACAATTTTAACCTTTAAGTACCTCAAAAAAAAAGAAGCTTTTGGCTGGAAAAATATTTTGGCTGGTGTTGTTTTAGGGGTTCCTAACTATTATTCTATCATTTTTTTAATAAAAGCGTTGCAAAATAAAAATTTCGAAAGCTCTACATTATTTACCATAAATAATGTTGCTATTGTTATTGTATCCACATTAGTGGGGATATTTATGTTTAAAGAAACCTTTAGTCTACAAAATAAAATAGGTGTATTTCTTGCAATTATTGGTATTCTTTTGGTAAGTATTGCTTGATTTATTAAAAGTTTTAATTTTTATATTTTTTTAATGAAAGAAGACGCATATAAAACCATAGAAAAACCCTCAGAAGAAACCCTTTTTAAAGAAAAAGGAAGTAAGTTTTTCGGGTATGCATTTCCGATTAAAGCAGAAGATGATGTAAAAGAACTTTTAGAGTTGTTGCAAAAAAAACATCATACAGCAAGGCACTTTTGTTACGCTTATCAATTAGGAGTAGAACAAACTAAATATAGGGTAAACGACGATGGAGAACCCAATAAATCTGCAGGTTTGCCAATTTATGGACAAATACAGTCTTTTGGAGTTACCAATGTTTTGGTGGTTTCTGTGCGCTATTTTGGTGGAACAAAATTAGGTGTTGGCGGACTCATAAGTGCTTATAAAAACTCTGCTAAATTAGCTTTAGAAGCATCAGAAATTTTAGAGAGAACGATTAATATAAATTTTGAATTATCGTTTAATTACGATTTGATGAATGTTGTTCAAAGAGTTATCAAAGAGAACAATATTTCGATAATATCTCAGCAATTAGAAATGGATTGCAAGTATATTATTGAAGTACGAAAAAATAAAGCAGCTGCTATTTTTAAAATTTTAGAAGCTATCTATCAGCTAGAAGTAAAATTAGTAAAAAAATAGTTATTTTAATAGCTTTAAAAGAGCATCCGGGCATTTTACTGGTTTTTTAGTTTTGGCATCTAAAAAAGCCAATTCGGTATTGCCAGTACATATTAATTCGTTGTGCTCATTTGTAATTTCATAGTCGAAAGAAATTTTAACCAAAGGTCTTTTTTTTAGGCTAGTTTTTATAGTTAAAACTTCATCATAATAAGCAGATTTTAAATATTTTATATCTAATGAAATAACAGGTAAGATTATTCCATTTATTTCCATATATTTGTATGCAACCCCCAGCGAGCGTAACCACTCTGTTCTGCCCATTTCAAAGTATTGGGCGTAATTACCATGATAAACAACGCCCATTTGGTCGGTTTCAGAATAACGAATTCTTGTTTTTGTAAAAGAATATTTTTGTTGCATTTATAAAATTTGTAAGTTGGGTATTTTACGCAAAAAATAATTAATAATCAATAGCAAATTGATTTTTTTTTACTGAATTTTATTCACATTTTTGTGCATCCTAACATAAATGTCTAGAACATTATTTTTTAGATTATTTTATTAACCTATTAGTACCAATAACAAAA